>JAWXTZ010000166.1:0-3667 GCA_044433085.1 Akkermansia sp. | reverse complement strand
AATAAGAAGCAAGAATACCCACCCCACCTCGTTGCCATCGCCAAGATACTTGCCCCAGTGATACGAGACATGATATCAGACCCAACCGTCAGCTTAGGTGAACCCGACCCAACAGGCACGTCGCGCCTCCCCAGCAGGCAGAAGAAAAGCACCTTCGTAAAAAGGCGCAGGTAATACTTGTAACTAGTTGAAAATAAATGCAATAAAGTTCAAGAAAGAGCTTTACATTTATCCCCAATCGCTTATAGTATATAACACATAACAACCCCTAAGTATAAACTAGTTATATTATGAATAAGCAAATCAGCAAAGCCGAAAAAGCACAAATCGACATTGATGCCGCAGAACACGCCCTTGATAACGCCCTCATGAGCATCATGGCGAGCTACGGAGAATCCTCCACTCAAGGCAAAGACGCAGCCGAGCTCCTGACTGGACGCGAAGCACAATGCCTCAACATCATCGTCCATCACATGCAGTACGGCATCTACCTCGATACCGATAAAGTACCTCAAAGCATCAAAGCACAGCTTGATAAGGAGTTCACAAGCTCCATGCTCAAGCAAGGCTTCAAGGAATCCGAACAAACCTTCACCCGCTAAACGACCATGAAAGAACGAGTCCAATACACAGTCCAAGCCAAGAAGTACAGCCTCGAAGGCGAAAGCATCGTGCGCCTCCTCCTTGACACAGCATACATCCACTTCATCTGCGAATGCCGCCACCTCCGAGGTCGATTCATCAAGCATGACTTCCACATGTGCCCCCTGAGCGCAGTGCTGGACAGCGGATACGCATTACTTCGCAAAGCGGATGCCGAGCTTGTGAAGCTCCATACGCAAGAGCAGTTCCCCTACGTGCAAGGCATGAGCCCTGAGCAGGAAGCCGCCATGAAGGACAGCTTCATCAGCAAGCAGCAAGCTGAGAAAGTCGAATGGCAACGCCTCTGCCGAATCGCCAAGACACACGAAGCTGCTGACCAAAGCTACACAGTCAATGCAAGGCGCTTCGGGGCAAAGAGCGGAGAAATCCACCAGCTGGAAGTATACCTTGGATTCGCGGACAGGGTAACAGCTCATTACCCCGATGACCTTGAAACACGCCTACTGCCCATCGACAACCTTGTAAGCCAAGGCGAATACCTCCTCATCAGTCCAGCAGACGTAGCCCTCGTCCAAGCGCACACAGGGCATGAACACCCCTGCGAAGAGCGCATGACCGCTGACGAACTCGAAGCCTACCGCCATCTTTACGAGCTACCCCTCTTCAACATGCTGCGTATTCGAGACGCATATAATAGCACCCTTGGAAATATGTAACTAATTGAAAATAAATGCAATAAAGTTAAAGAAAGAGCTTTACATTTATCCCCAATGCGTTATAGTATATAACAGATAACAACCCACTAATCATTAATTAGTTACATTATCAACAAAACAAAACATAGAAAACATAGAAAATACATATTATGAATACAGAATACACAGTCAAGGTAATGAGATTAGCCCCTGAGCAAGAAGTCGTACGAATCAAGCTCAATATGGGCGACGCAGGATGGAATTACGAATGCACAAGCTTGGAAGGTGAATGCGTACGCAAAAAAGGACCATCCCTCCCCCTGAACCTCCATCTTAAACTTGAGCACGGTGAGTACGCCCCCCTGACAGAGGACGATGCTAAGGTCATTTACCTTTACACTGGGCTCAAATTTAAGAGCTTTGATAACATGACAGAGCAAGACCTTAAGGAAGCGAAAGCGAAGTACGCAGCCTACATGGCAAAGCGAAAAGCCGCCCATAAGGAAGCAAAGCACTGGGAAGTTTATCTAAAGTATTATAAGCGCGATATGCCTTACATCGTCCACATGAAACATTACAGAGAAAACCCTGAGGATGATGCAACATTCAGATTAAGAATTCCAACAATTGGAAATTGGGATATCCTTGAATCAAACACCATGCGAGGCTCCTTCGATGAGGACGCTGCGTTCTGCGAAGATGGCATCCCATTTGCACTAGAAATGTGGCCAGTAGCCCCACTACGTAAAGTAGATGCAGACCTCCTCGAAATTTATGAAGGTACGCGATATAAAAGTGCTGAAGAAATGAGCCCTGAGGAAGAGGCTGAGTTCAGAAACTACAGAGTAAACAATGAAGTAGCCCCAGACATTGAAGAACCAGATAATTGTCAGAAGCCTGACACCTGCATCATTCTCCCCAATAGTACAGAGGAGATAGACGCTCCTGATGACCTGAAGCTGGAAACAGGCTTGACCATCATCTTTAGAGAATATCGCAAATGCCACCGAGTAGTCGTGACTGATAATATGGAAGCACGCTTCCTTTACCGAGGCACAGCATACAAAACCCTAGCTGAAATCGCACAAAGGATAAATCAGGCACCAGTATCGGGAAGCATATTCTTCAGCCTACCATTTACAGAGTGCTTCATCTAATTGAGCGAGGCAGCCCCCTCACCAATAGAGGGGGCTAGCCACCATCCTTAATAGTTTATTAAAATATGTAACTAATTGAAAACAAATGCAATAAAGTTCAAGAAAGAGCTTTACATTTATCCCCAATGCGTTATAGTATATAACAGATAACAACCCCTAAGCATTAACTAATTACATAGAAATATAGACCATGAAAGAAGAGAAGGCATACATCATCAGCGTCAAGAAGAACAAAGGCGAAAACAAGGGACGCATTACGCGCCTATTCGTAAATAAGAAATCACCCAACACCGTGGTTGAAAGCCACACGAAGTCAGGTGATTTCTACGCTCACGGCAGTTACGAGTGCACGATCACTCAGCTACTCGACAGCGAGACCTTCATCCTCCTGAAGAAGGCAGACGTGGACAAAGTGAAGCGTCACACAGGAAAGACATACGACTTCATCCGTAAGGATGAGTATGAAAAGACGCTCGCCAAGCGAGCAGCTACCCGCGCGAAGAACAAGGCGAAGACCGAAGCCACCAAGCGCGAAGACGAAGCGAAGCCCGAAGACCGTGACATGGAATACGAAGCATTCCTCCAAGCCTGTGACGAGCAAGCGGCAGCTAGGGACGCTCAGCAGGGCGGTAAGCCCGAGGACGAAATCATCGTCACCAAGCCACGCGGAAAGCACCAGACCCACGAAATCAAAGCAGCAGACGGCACCATCATCTGCCAAATGAGCGTCGCCAATCCCGAGATGATGGAACCCGCCCCAGAACCTTCACCAGAACCTTCACCAGCACCTTCACCAGAACCTTCACCAGAAGGCGCCACAAGGGGCAGGAAGCGAGCCGTTCACAAGGTGATACTCCCAGATGGGGAAGAAGCAATCCTCATTCCAGAGGGCTTCCAGCTCATCAAGGGCATCATCCTTATCCGCGAGCACCGAGGCGTGACCCACGAAGTCATCGTCCAAGACCTCAACGCCTTCATCTACGAGGGAACGACCTACAAGACCCTCACCGAAGTGAGCTGGAAAGCGGCAGGTTATCAAATCAGCGGCAACAGCTTCTTTGGACTCCCAAGCAAGAAACGCGCATGACCGCAGAAGACATCGAAATCATCATCGCAGGACTCCCCAGCCTTTCTAAATCGGAGCTCAAGCGCAAGTGGGCACAGCTCTTCGGCACGCACTGCTACTCCGAAGGGCGAGACTTCCTCATCAGG
>JAWXTZ010000165.1:0-3680 GCA_044433085.1 Akkermansia sp. | reverse complement strand
CTGAAATATTCGCATAGCAGAGCTGTATTCGATAATGCAGATGGGGAGCTCTGCATCAATTTATCGTTATTAACCGATACCTTTCGGTCAATTACCTGCACCCAGCCGTGAATAGTAACACGCCCTTAAAACCTTGCTTAGGGGAATCTTGACATCATTTATCATTTATGCTAGAATAGCGGCAGTTATGAATAAAAGACTCCGCAAAAAGTATCGTGTGGGCGAGTTCAAGGAACTCGGTTTCTCTTTTTCCTTTGAATACAAGGGTGATGTAGACTCCGCAGAATGCGAAGCCTTCCTCAACAAATTCATTGATGAATGCATCGATGCCAATGGTTTGGACTGCGACGGCAACTTGACTGAAGAAGGTTGCTTCTTCCTTGCAGCAGCAGCTGACCCACGTGACACCACAGACGAGCAACGCAATGCCGTTAAGTCTTGGTTGGAAGCCAGCGATGAAGCTGAACTCAAGGAGTGCAGCGAACTCATCGACCTCTGGTACGACTCCTTCTAAGCAAGCCGCGCCACAGGCGCAAGGCTTGACTGATACAGCTCAAGCTAGAACGACTAGCAACAAGCTTTCACAAGCCTACTTCCTCGCGATGTAGGCTTGTATTTATTTTCGAGCACAGCAATCGCTCGTCCCCCATCCCCCCTCTATTTGATATACGACTCATGAAAAACACACCTGAAGTAGTACGTGGCCTCAAGGGCATCTTCTCTAACGAGAGCTCCCTGAGTGACGTTCGTGGTGATGAAGGCCGCCTCTTTTACTGCGGCTACGACATCGAAGATTTGGCAGAACTCTGCTCCTACACAGAAGTCATCTACCTCCTCCTCAACAACCGCTTGCCCAACCGCGAAGAGTTGACCAACTTGGAACAACGCCTGCGCAACGACCGCGAGTTACCCCAACCCATCCTCGACTTCTTCAAAACAGCGACGAAAACAGCTCGTCCCATGAGTGCGTTGCGCACCGCCGTCTCCATGCTCGGTATGTACGACGACCGCACCAAAGACCCCAGCCAAATTAAGGAAATCGGTCTCAGCTTGATTGCCAAGCTGCCCGTCATGACCGCCTACTACTACCGCATTTGCCAAGGGCAAGACCTTCCCCCCATCCGCACGGATTTGGATGAAGCCGCCCACTTCCTGTGGTTGCTCAAGGGTACAGAACCCGATCCAGACGAAGCCAAGATTCTTGACCTCGCGTACATCTTGCACGCTGACCACGGCATGAACGCCTCCACCTTCTCGGCACGTGTGACAGCATCGACACTCTCCGACATCTACTCTGCGATGACAGCCGCCATTGGCACGCTTAAAGGACCACTTCACGGTGGTGCTAACGAAGCCGTTATCGACATGTTGCAAGAGATTCAAGAAGAAGAAAACGTGGAAGCCTACATCGAAGGCAAGCTGGCCGCTAAGGAAAAAATCTTTGGCATGGGACACCGCGTCTACCGCACCATCGACCCACGCGCACCCCAACTTCGCCGCATTGCCATTCGCCTGACCAAGACCATTGGTGAACCCAAATGGATTCGCATGAGCGACAAGATTGCCCGCATGATGTACGACCGCAAGAAGCTCAACGCCAACGTTGACTTCTACTCGGCAACCGTCTACTACAGCTTGGGTATCCCCTCCAAGCTCTTCACCCCCATCTTCGCCATCGCCCGCTCAGCAGGTTGGGTTGCGCAGATTTTGGAGCAATTGGACGACAACGCCCTCTTCCGCCCCCTTTCCCTCTACACAGGCCCCGAGCAACCGCTCATGGTGCCCACGATGGAAATGCGCTAAGCGCGAAAGTGCATCAAAGCACAACACCCATTTATCATCCCCCGCTTGCCCATCAAGTCGGGGGATGTTTTTTTTGCACTGCCTAGTTGTAACTCAATGGCCACAGGTAAGATAGCATTAGGGACGTACGACGCTACTGCCAGTCGGCAAAATCCCAAGCTTGAGCTTTCATGTATTCTCGTATCTTATAAGGGATTTGCTCAAGTTCGACAACCCGCTTGTAGCATTGATGTTCGGGATGAAAAGCATAAAGCTCAGATGGCATAGGCGGTAAACCTGCGGCTTGCACGATTCTAGGGTCTGTCGCATTCCAGCAAGCATTGTCTAGTAATAAAATGAATGCAGGGCATTTGCGCTCAAAGGATGAATCTAAGATAATTTCTTCTGCATCTGAATTGAAATAATGCGCCTTGTAGTAGGCTGCACAACTTGCTAAAATATCACGCATCTGAGAGATGGATGCGAGTTGAACAAGTTCTCTCTCTTGATAAGGACAATCTGGAACACGCCATTTTAGTGAATCGCGAAAGAAAGGATTATTCTGGATAAGCTTGTATGTCCCATCTTCGGGATGGTATTGGTAAACTGTACGTAGCTCAAAGAATCGCGCATGCAAATACAAGGTAGACCCAGAGCTCGCATAAGTACTTATCATGATGTAATCATGCCTTTGCTTCGCCACCTGTTCCAATGGAGGGGTGAACTCAAGTTGAGCAGCATCCGCAATATAAATGGGCAAGGGGCGTTCGCATCCCTCAGCTTGGCGGGCAAGCAGTTTTTGCTGCATTTGATCAGGACTCAACTCATTACCCCAATCTAAAGAATAAACAAGATGATAGCTGTTCGATTCATCGCTCCAAATCAAGCAAGCAACACAGCACTTACTTGATTTGGAAACAACGCGAATCAGAGGATAGTGGTGAGGAGAAAACGCCCCAGATAAAAATGACTCCTTTAATGGCTTCCCGCTCATATCCTCCAAAAGATAATCCCCCTCGTCTCTAAGCTCTGAAAGATAGCTTACTAATTCATCCGATGAAAAAAGCATCTTGTCGCCAAGTTGCTGCAAGGGTTCATCGCGGCACCCAGCTAGAAGCATGGTGCCAAAGAATACTGCGAGTACTGCAAATTTCATCATACTAATCAAATAACACAAATCACCAATAGAGTCAATCTAAGTTAGCTCATGAAATGGTGTGAATTGCAGAATCAGATAATTGTCAGAAGCCTGACACCTGCATCATTCTCCCCAATAGTACAGAGGAGATAGACACACCAGATGACCTGAAGCTAGAAACAGGATTGACCATCATCTTTAGAGAATATCGCAAATGCCACCGAGTAGTCGTGACTGATAACATGGATGCACGATTCTTTTACCGAGGCAAAGCATGCAAAACCCTCGCGGAAATTGCACGAAGGATAAGTCAGGCACCAGTATCGGGAAGCATATTCTTCAACCTTCCATTTACAGAGTGCTTCATCTGATGGAGCAGGGCAGCACCCTCACCAATAGAGGAGGCTGCCACCATCCTTGATAGTTTATTAAAATATGTAACTAGTTGAAAATAAATGCAATAAAGTTTAAGAAAGAGCTTTACATTTACGCTGAATCGCTTATAGTATATAACAGATAACAACCCCTAAGCATAAGTTGGTTACATATAGAAACACACACCATGAAAGAAGTGAAAGCATACATCATCAGCGTGAAGAAGAACAAAGGCGAAAACAAGGGACGTATTACACGCCTCTACGTAATGTCTACTGAATAAGTCAAAAAGCTGCTGATTATTAGTGCAATTATAAATGATTTATGGTATAATAAATGCATGATAATAGGGGGATACCCCCTCTAAAACCTTGCATTTTAACTT
>JAWXTZ010000164.1:0-3697 GCA_044433085.1 Akkermansia sp. | reverse complement strand
CTCTGTGGTATTCGCTGCTATCAGTTGTGGTGGAGAAGGCTCTGCGAGCCTACCCCCCACCACAACTGCCAGCTTAATGTTGAAGGAAGGGGTAATGACGCGACACATCTGACGGAGCGCCATTTTTTTTTCTAGAGTTGGTATGACAAATATGGTACTATTTTCAGCGTTGCCTCCCCTAGGGCTTGGGGCTCTAGTGGGTAGTAGCTATTACCTAACCTCATAATCAAAAATGTCCGATTATACCGCACGCATTATGGATCAACTCCGTGCCAAGAATGGCCACGAAGCTGAATTCCTTCAAGCAGCTCAAGAAGTTCTTGAAACAATTGCTCCCGTTCTCGAAGCTCAACCAAAGTACGAAGCAAATGCAATTCTTGAACGCATCTGTGAACCAGAACGCATCATTACCTTCCGAGTCCCTTGGACCGATGATAAAGGTGGCATCCACGTCAATCGTGGTTTCCGCGTAGAATTCAACAGCGCCATTGGACCTTACAAAGGTGGTCTTCGCTTCCACCCAAGTGTCAACCTTGGCATCCTTAAGTTCCTCGGCTTTGAACAAGTTTTCAAGAACTCCCTCACAACACTCGCCATGGGCGGTGGTAAGGGTGGTTCCGACTTCGACCCCAAGGGTAAGAGCGACGCAGAAGTCATGCGCTTCTGCCAAAGCTTCATGACCGAACTTCAACGCCACATCGGTCCAGACACAGACGTGCCTGCTGGTGACATTGGTGTAGGTGGTCGTGAAATTGGCTACATGTTCGGTCAATACAAGCGCCTCCGCAACGAATTTACAGGTGTTCTCACCGGTAAGTCCCTCAATTGGGGTGGTTCCCTCATCCGTCCAGAAGCTACTGGTTACGGCACCGTTTACTTTGCTGAAAACATGCTTGCTACCAAGGGTGACTCCATCGAAGGTAAGGTTTGCCTTGTTTCCGGTTCCGGTAACGTTGCTCAATACGCTGTTGAAAAGCTTAACGAACTCGGTGCTAAGCCAGTTACGCTTTCCGACTCCGCTGGTTACATCTACGACGCTGACGGTATCTCCGCTGAAAAGCTTGCTTGGGTCATGGAACTCAAGAACGTTCGTCGTGGCCGTATCTCCGAATACGTTGAACAATACCCATCCGCTAAGTACTTCCCAGGTGAACGCCCATGGAGCGTACCTTGCGACTGCGCATTCCCATGTGCAACACAAAACGAAATCAACGGCGAAGAAGCTAAGACCCTCATCAAGAATGGTTGCATGCTCGTTGCCGAAGGTGCTAACATGCCTACTGACCTCGACGGTATCAATGTTTACCTCGATGCTAAGATCCTCTACGGACCAGGTAAGGCTGCTAACGCTGGTGGTGTTGCTACATCTGGCTTGGAAATGGCTCAAAACAGCCAACGCCTCAACTGGACACGCGAAGAAGTTGACGCTAAGCTTAAGGCTATCATGAAGGACATTCATGACAATGCTTACAACCACGCTCGCTTGTACTCCGCTGACTCCCAAGGCGATTACTGCAACTACGTCGCTGGCGCTAACATCGCTGGTTTCGTCAAGGTTGCTGATTCCATGATTGACCAAGGTCTCGTATAAGACTTTCTATCATTGAAAAATTTAATGCCGCTACCCCCTAGGGAGTAGCGGCATTGTTTTGTTTTAACTGTGCGAATATTGATTAATTTTTAGTTGTTTGCTCTAACTTAGTCAGCGCAAGTAAATAAAGATGGGGTTAATAAACTCGCAGCCGCAGCGGCGAAGGTGAATGTGACTGTGTTCATAGTGTGTTCGTTTTTCTAGTTTGTTATATGTGGTTTTTGTTTACGATTTCCCCATGACGCTTGTTGCGCAAAGCCTTGAAAAAGTCTTGCCGTCTGAGGAGTAAATACAACTTACCAATTTTTATAACGAAAGGGAAGAAAGGAACTCACTTAAAGCACCAAGCTTCATTCAATGAGCAGGGTGCAATCCTGTTCGTTCACAAACACTTTCAGGTGGGAATTGCAATAACTTTGATCGCTGTGATTAAATCGCCACGCGTGCTGGGTGAAGATTTTGTGGAGATTGATGTCACTGGGTGCAGCATCGAGCTTGACTTGAACCCGCCCCGAATCGATATCATGGAGCGCGCTAACCATATGAACCTCCAAGTCTGGCGGTAAATCGCATTGAAGAACGATGCGATGGGGTTCTATTTCGACGACATCGTTGAAGTAGCAGCTCATGGCGCTGATGCCAGCCCAAAGAAGCCCTAGCACGAGGGTTGCGAGAATGATAAGGAGAAGTTTTTTCATGATTATTGTTCATTTTAGTTGATGGTGAGGTGCTTGTCGATGATTATTTTTCGCTTGGGCCATTTTATCAGCACTCCGTCAGATGTGTCGCGTCATTACCTCTACCTTCAACGGTGGACACAAAAGATATGCTGCAAGAATGCATAAACAGCTATCAATCAATGGTGATGAAACTCATCATGCTGTTTCAAGCCTTATTCCGTAGCTGCGGCTATGTACCGCAGCCATCCGTGCAATTCAAGCCTAAAATCGGCATAAACTCGCTGCGCTCGGCGGGTTACACCCGCACTTTATACGATTTTAGGCTTGAGTTGCACTACTCACTTCGCTTATCCCCAAAGAGGTGTCTTTGGGGGCTCCGTTCTCAAATTGGCATGCAATTTGTATGCGGTTCGAGCACGTATCAATTGTTGGTGGAAAAGGCTCTGCGAGCCATTCCTCCAACAATTGCTGCTTTAGGATGTAATAAATGACGCGACACATCTGACGGAGTGTCATTTTATCCTTGTTTAGGTAGTGGTCTGTCGCTAAACTCGTTTTTGTGAAAGCTCAAACCAAAGCAATCTCGGTACGCATGCCACGCAAAATCATCAAGAGGCTTGATGGCTTGGCTGTGGCCTCGCATCTCAGCCGCTCGCAACTTCTCGTCATTGCCATGCGTGTGCTGCTGCGCCATGCGAAGCGTCGCGGTGGCTGCATCACCTTGCCATACTCCGCCCATTTTGCTGCGGATGAATTGGCTGACTTGAAGCGCTTGATGGCTGCGAAATCTCTATCCTAGTTTTCAGCCTTTGCTCTTGGCAATCTGTTTCTTTTATGCTAGTATAGTCTTCTATTCTTATGGGACAGACACTTTATCAAAAGGTATGGGACGCTCATACAGTCGGGATTTTGCCCGATGGGCGCACGCAGTTGTTTATTTCAACCCACTTGATGCATGAGGTAACATCACCTCAGGCATTCGGGATGCTGCGTGATTTGAAGCTACCAGTCCTGCACCCCGAGCGCACTTTTGCCACGGTTGACCACATTATCCCTACCGATAATCAGCAAGAGCCCTTTGCCGATGCTCGCGCCCAGTCCATGTTGGATGCGCTGCGTAGAAACACGGCTTCCAACGGAATTCAATTTTTCGATATGCCCAGTGGTAGTCAAGGGATTGTCCACATGGTTGGTCCCGAATTGGGTATCACGCAACCGGGGATGACCATCGTCTGTGGTGACTCCCACACGGCGACTCATGGTGCCGTGGGTGCCATTGCTATGGGTATCGGCACGACTCAGGTTCGCGACGTGCTCGCCACGCAATGCTTGGCTATGCTGCCCCTCAAGGTGCGTCAGGTCAATGTCAACGGTACGCTGGGTGCAGGTGTGACGGCTAAGGATGTTGCCCTGCACAGCATTGGTC
>JAWXTZ010000163.1:0-3712 GCA_044433085.1 Akkermansia sp. | reverse complement strand
ATTAAAAGAAAATCAACTCTTTTTTAATGTGTTATATATGAATTTGGGCAACACATTTTTACTAGGTTTCGAAGTCATCTTTACTCCTGTGGTCAAAATGGCCGTGAATAGTAACAGATTTGTCGAAAAAGACACTTGGCAGGGGTAAAAAGAGAGACACCCACGGTCAAAAAACCGTGGGTGTCCATTCACTACTTTACAAACCAATATGAATCTCATTGCCTGCTGGTACTCTCAAACCAACAGGCGAAACATACGGTTACAGAGTGAGACACAGCAAAATGGTTTTTTGTTCAATTAAAACTATAAAAAAGTTGATATTTTTGTTTTCTTAACTATGTTAGAGCACCAAAACGAAGCTATGAAACACATATAAATAATTAAGGATGAACCCTTAAAAATTCATCCTCAATCATTCAAAGTCTGTTAAATTTTTTTTATCTTTTTTTGATAAAAAAGGGAACATCTAACGCAACACCATCAAAGTCGAGCCAAGGCAGCCTCAAAGGCAGCAGTCTGGTCGGGGTCGGCCTGAATTTCAAGCAAGACCAAGGCATCATCCTCCAAGTCATCAAGAACATCAAAGTCCGCCTCGCAATGAATATAAAAATACTGGGCGCCCCAACGCTGACCTACATCAGGCAGCGAAAAACCACCATCCTTGCCACCCATGACCGCAATGACACGCTTGCCACCACGCAATTGAGGCAAAAGACCCACCGCGTCGGCATCATTCATCAAGCTATCAACATCAGACAGGCAATAGGCAGCCCCTGCCCCAATGCTATTACCAAGGAAACAGGAGATGTGACCGCGCTGGCTATGATTTAAATAACGCACATAAACCGTGGGGATTTGCGTCTGCGCAAGCTTGTTCCACGCATCGCGCATACTTGCACCAGCAAGCCCAATCATGTCAGCTATGCAAGCCTGCAAGGAGAACGCGTGCAGCAAACCAGCCTCACTTTCGGGGAAGCGAAGCAAAAGCTCCTCCACACCTGCGGCAAGACGACGAGAACGGCTCATCAGCGACTCCTCCAAATAGAGGTGGGGGATGTCACCAACCGCCTTCATGATTTGCTCCAAATCCCCCTCGATGACGTGGGAGTCACGCTGCAAGCCCGCAAAACCACTGCGTGTGATGGAAAAGACCTCGGTCTGGGGAAGGGACTCCAAATCCTGCCAAAAGGCACCCGTGGGCACATCGCCAAGACGCAAAACATAGCGCGGGGGCATCTGCTTAAGAATCACATCACCCATGAAAAGCCCCATATCACTAAGCTCCTCGCGCAGACCGCTAGCCGCCTCCGCGAGAACGGGAACACGCAAAGTCTGGGCCAGCCAGAGGGCGGGCTCTTGCTCGGAGAGCTCTAAACCACCCATGATGAGCACAAGCCCCTCGTGGGCATGGAAGCGCAGCATCTGGGAAAGCGCGACAAGCGATGCACGGAAAGCGGGTGGGGTGGGTGGTTCAGCGAGTTGAATCTCCTCCACCGAACCATTGAGGTAGGCACTACCCTGCAAACGCAGGAAGACGGGGGAGCCCTCGCGCAGCAAATCCTGCAAGGCCGTCAACTCGGTGAGGGCACTGGGCAAGGTCAGCGTCAGGGATTCGGCATAACCCTCAAAAATATCAGGCTCCTCGCAGGGCGCATCATCAAGCCCCTCTGTGCTGATAACAAGCAGAGGGCGACCTTGGTGATAAGCCTCTTGCACCATGGGCAAGATAGCGGCACGAGCCTCGGGGCTGTGCGTGAGCAGCGCGACGGGGCGCGTAGTAATTTGGCAACGACCAAGCGCGAAGGCGGCAGCAGTCGCCTCCTCATCCAGCGACCAAAAATCAAAGACAGGGCATTGTTGCAGGGCATCAATCAGCTCGGGGTTCTGCGTGCCAAGACACGCGACCCACTCGGCAATACCTGCTTGAGCGCAGGCGTGGATGAGGGTTTTCATAATAATTATTCAGTACTAATGCTGCAAGGTACCCCTTAGTCAATAGAGACCACTTGAATACGCGTCGTCAAGTTGTGGGTATCACCAAAGCGCAAACTCATTTGTTCGGCAGGGACGACCGCACTTTCAATGCAGAGGAAACCGCGCTCATTGCCCGCACCCAAATCGCCCATACCAGCAGCTAAATCAGGCCCAGGATTCCAGACGACAGAAGATTGGGAGCCCGAGCGCAAAATGCGGATACTACGATTCCAAGCGGGGTCATGCAGCGTGATTTCCACCTCCTCGGGGACGGGGTGGTAGATGCGGTCAATACTACCCAGCGGAAGAAGAGGATCCTCGCTGTGAGGGGTCGTATCGCTTGCAAACTCCGTGAAGGGGCACTCCTCCAAACCAGTGACAGCAACCTGCTCATAATCACTGACAGCAAAATAGCTGTGCTGCGCGGCAGAAAACTTCATCTGGTGGGGGACATCCATCGTCATGAGACTCATGAGCAACTCGGCACCAAACTCCAGAATAAACGCAGCACTGGGCAAAGATGGGTCAGCAGCGGGGAGGGCGAGGATGAGGCGGGTGCAGTGAGCTTCCTCCTGCGTATCGGCATGATTCCACATAGCAGTACGAGCGACACCGTGGGCGGGTTTGGAGGCATCCTCTTGATTTTTACCAAACCAAGGCCAGCAGAGGGGGACCCCACCACGAATAGCCTTACCATGAGCAACGATAGCCTTAGGGCTGACATAGAAAACATTTTGGTGACCCTTAGGGGACCATTCAAGGATATGGGCACCGTAGAGAGAGATTTTGGCGGTACAGAAATCATTTTCGACACAGAGGACAGGGAAATCGGCACCGTAGGGAAATTCAGTAGTAAGCATGTTGACTCTATTCTATCTAAAAGCGATGGAAGATGCAAGCATAAGAGCGCAATAGAGCGCAATAGGGCGCAATAGGGCGTAGTAGGGCGTAGTTCACAGTGAACGAAAACGATGCACAAAAGAAAATCATTACTGATTTGTGGTTCCTGAAGGGGACCTCTAGCAATTGGTATTTGAGCTAAGGCTAAACTGCTGCCACCGTCAATCATGCGACTTTAGTCGCAAATCGGTGTAAAATTGTAGCGTTCGCGTCGCAAATATTTAATATTTGCGCCTCTCTCACCACAATTTCCACTCGATTTCCTTCCTAAATTCGCGATGCCTAATTGCTAGAGGTCCCCTAAAGGGGCAACCATGTAGCACGCGATTAAAGTTAAAACAGGTAAAATAGATGCCTAAAATAAGAAAATAGGGCAAATAGACGCCAGCTAAGCTAAGTACTTAATTATCTGCTAATTAGATTAACACCCCCGACGCATCACAAATAAAAAAAAGGTGCCATGCAGCAGATAAGATTGATTACCAACAGTTTATATATGAAAATCCGCCCATGTGCGCATTTTTATATGTAAACTGATGATTAATAACATATTCTGCTGCATGGCACCATTTTTCATAGTTTCGCAGCGCAAGGAAGTAGTGTTTCTAAAAGCAGTGAGAGTGTGGGCTCGAAGCTATGAGAACTAAGCGAGTGGCACTGGGCTTGGTTTGCTACTCGGGCGTTTGGTGGTAAAAGGGTCGCTGGTTCTCACTGCTAGATAATGACTACTGAATAACTGCTCGTTTTTCAGAAATCCAGATAGCGGCAATATAGCACCAGAGGTGGTAGAGCAATTCGCTAGATTGAATTCTCCTTGCTGGTGCCGTTTTTGGGTTAT
>JAWXTZ010000162.1:0-3739 GCA_044433085.1 Akkermansia sp. | reverse complement strand
GATGCCGAGCTGCTCATCTCTGATGCCTCAGGGGCCGCCCTCGCCATGGGTGGTGTCATGGGTGGTCTTGAGTCGGGCGTGACAGGCGCCACCACCGACATCGTGCTCGAAGCCGCTTGGTTTGAGCGCAGCAACATCCGCTACACCAGCCGTAGGCACATGCTCAGCTCCGACTCCAGCTACCGCTACGAACGCGGCACCTCCCCCTGGAACGTGCTGCGTGCGGCAGCACGCGCCATCGAACTCATCCTCGAATGCGCTGGTGGCACACTGGAACCAACGATGGTTGCAGGTCAAGCCCCCTGCCTCGTTGATGAAAGCAAGGCCATGACCGCCACCGTGCTTGAGCAAGGCACCGATGCCAAGATTTACTACGCCCTCGACCAAGTAGAACTCAACTGGAAGGAGCTCGACATCATGACCCAAGGCAGCATCCCCCACATGGAGGCCTCGGGCATCCTGCGCCGCCTCGGCCTCAAAGATGACCGCCAAGGCGGTGCTTGGGATTGCCCCCCATGGCGCCTCGACCTCAAGCGCAGCTGCGACCTGTTGGAGGAAATCGTCCGCGTCTACGGGCTAGACAACATCCCATCGAGCTACCAATCCATCTACATGGAAGAAAGCGCCTACGACCGCGCCCACGACTACCGCATGAACCTGACACGCAAACTCGCAGGTGCCGGCCTGTGGGAGGTACAAACCTTCAAGCTCATTGCCGATAGCAGCATCGACCCAACAATTGCCAGTGCTGAATACTCCTTCCCCTTCCGCCCCATGATGGAAGGCGACACCATACGCGTATCGCTGCCCATCTCTGAAGACCACGCAGTGCTGCGCCCCTCCTTGGCACCAGGTCTGCTGTCGGTAGCCGCCCGCAACATCAACCAAGGCTGCGAAAGCGTGCGCCTCTTCGAGATGGGCCGCATCTTCCGTAACACAGGTGGTGGTAAAGGCAAAGACATCGAGTTGGAAGCCCTCGGCATCCTCATCGCCGGTAAAAAAGGCCCCGCTAGCTGGGCAGCCCCCAAACCAGCCGAAGCCAGCTTTGCTGACCTGACCGCCATCCTTGAGCTCATCGCCCCATGTGCGGCACTCAGCTTCCAGCCATCGCGCCATCGCAAGAACGCGGCTATTGGAGTAGACGTCTACATGAATGGGCAAAACGTCGGCTACTTCGCCCGCTTGGGGCTCGAGGCCTGCCGCAAGCTCGGCCTGCCATTAGACAGCTCCTACGCGGGGCTCGACATCCGCAAGATTCAACAAATTGCCACCGCACCATTCAAGGTTAAAGAACTGCCACAATTCCCAGGATCGAGCCGAGACTCATCCTTAGAACTACCAATGGGCACCAAGCATGCAGACGTGGTGAAAGCCATCATCGCGGCGAAGCAAAAGCTGCTAGTGAGCTATGACCTCAAAGACGTGTACTGCGACCCAAGTGGTGAAAAACTGGCAGCAGACCGCAAGGCCATGACCTACACCTTCCTGTACCGCGACGCGAAGAAAACGCTCACCGCGCCTGAAGCTGATGCGGCGCATAAGATTGTGCTCGACACCTTGGCGGCTAAGCTCAAGGAACTGAAGTTCCGCTAAATAGAGGCACAGGCACTGGCCACATTTTACAGCACCGTTGCAGCAAAATGCAACGGTGCTCTTTAACTTAAAAAATGGCCGCTGCAAACACAGGCAAATCCCGCCTTAATCCCTGTGGACTGACCATCAAAAAAGGCGCATGCAAGAGCCTAGTGCAGGATGGCAAATCCTGCTGGGGTCGAGGGGCAAAGCCCCCGCGGGTCTGGGCAGAGCCCAGTGGGTGCAGGGCGAAGCCCGCCCGCCGGAGGCAGGGCACCAAAACTGCCGAAGGCAGTTTGGACAGGAGCGAAGCGACGTGCCCCGAAGGGGTGAGGCGCCGTGAGGCGGTGCCGAATCAACTTACCCTCACCAGCACAACGCAAAAGCCCGCGAGGCAAACCAAGCACCGCCCCACCCGCCAAGTTGGTGCCCCCCTCATCCCCCCGAGCGAAGCGAGGCACTATTCTCTATTCTCCGAAGCAAGCGCGAAGCGTAGAAAATGGAGCATAGAAAATGGTGAAAATGGTGCCAGTCAAGATAACTGATTAGCCTACATGACATTATAGCAAAAGTCCGCCCTATCTAACTATCAACGACTTATAACTTTCCCTCAATTTAACAAGGGCGGACTTTCAACATAAGCCCATAGATTACCATATACTTACCTTGACTGGCACCATATTTTTACCCACGCCTCACCCACGCCTCCTGCGCCGCAGCACAACAAGCAAGCCAAGCAAACTCAAGCTCAGCGTCGCTGGCTCAGGAATCACCGCAAAGCCCCCGCTCAGCACTAAATCAGCCTCACCTCCGGAGCTGACACTCAGCTGCGCTTCGCGATAAGCATCCCCCACAATGTAGTTGATCACCACGCTCTCACTGAGCCCCACAATGCTACCCTCAATCAGCTTGAGCTCAAAGTCACCACTCGCCAGCAAGCTGTCCTCAAGGTAGACGTTGATGACCTCCACCGAAGTCAGCGTCACGCTCTCTCCGCCGCTAACACTTAAGAGAGAATAATCCTCAGAACCACTCACATAAAAATTGAGCGTAGTCGCCGTCAGCTCAGTGCTACCCGTCATGGTGACCTTGGCAATCTCCATCGACGTAAGAGTTCCGGAACCCACGGTGATAGAATCCGCCTTCCAAAGGTCGCTGGCAACACTAAACTCACCACTGACAAATTGGATTGCCTCTTGCCCCGCATTGAGATTCCCCTCAATACTGGTCACCCCCGACAGGCTCGTCATCTTAATCCCATAGCTGCTGTTGACGATGGCCATGCCGTAGGTGGCCGTGACCATGTCTCCCTCTTGCGTAGTGACCGAAGCCCCATCGGCGAAGACAAGCGTATCCTCGGTATTCGAGTAAATAGCGGTAGCACTACCCCCACCCTCGCTGATAGCTTGAATGCTCCCGCTGATGGTGCCAATCGTCCCACCATCGACCACACGAATCGTCATCGCATCACCTGACTGCGTGCTGGCAATAAAAGTGCCAGCCAGCTCGCCCACGCTGGACCCCTCGGTCACGCGCAGGGCGCAGCTGCGACCCGTACCCTCATTGTAGGCGAGGATGTAGGCCCCACTGGCGATATCGCCCACTTGGCTACCAGCTCGAATATCTAAGGCGACAGAATGACCATTACTCTGCGCGCTGTTCGTGGCGAGAATACTCCCCCCGATAAACTCACCTTGCCCAGTGGCGATGCTAGTCGCCTCCTTGAGCAAAACGCCGTAGGCGTAATCGCTGTCTGAGCCAGCCGTCAGCTGAGTGCGGAGATTAAGCTGAGCCCAATCGATGTCAAAGCCTTGCGAATCGCCAGTCGCCTCATTGTAAAAGCCAATGCCGCTGTACTCGCTGAGATTGCCGACGAGATAACTGACAGCCGAGGGACTTGCGCTACCAATATTCACCTCGCCACTGATGGTGCCAATGCTTCCGCCTGCGCTCAGGCTGATACCGCAGACCATACCATCGGAGCTCGTGTTAGCATTAAGACTTTCACTCGCGGCAAGCCCTGAGACACTCTCTCCATCAGCGACGGAGAGCCCCACATCGACCCAAGTCGGGACATCGGCCACGCAGATACTAAAACTACAATAAGCCAACGTAATCATGAGGCCACGCAGCTTCCTTTGTCGAATAAAAAATGAGGTTTTCATAA
>JAWXTZ010000161.1:0-3757 GCA_044433085.1 Akkermansia sp. | reverse complement strand
CGTCAGCGGCTCGTGGGGGTTATTCCAAATACTTTGGCTGGCAAAGGCCATGGCGGGAAATACGGCTGTCTGCCTCAGGTGGTTACGCGCATCGGTGATTTCAATATCCGGCCAAGAGCAGAGGATGAAGCCCAGCCCATTGGCATCCTTGTAGGGGCATGGGCGGCGGAAGTAGTGCAGCGGACCACACTCGAAGGGGTCGGTGTGGTTCACGTAGGTATCCTGCGAGTCGATGTAGTCCCCACCCTTGCGTGGGCGGGCTGAGGCGCGTTCGACACCAATCCACATCTGCTCAATGACCTTGTCATTAAACTCGGGTGTGCAGAGACCAGGTGACCAGTGGATGGCGCGGCGGTCCGTGTCCTCCACGGCTTGGTAGTAGGCGTTCAGCGTGGCGTTGTTGACACGCTCGTTGTTGTTGCGCACCTCATCGGTGCCGATGTGAATCATGGGCATGTCTTCAACGGGAACAAGGGAACCCAGCTCCTTGATGAGGGCGACGAGTGCCTCCGTCGCCTTGGAGTCACTCATCTTCGAGATGCCCAAGGCCTTGCGAAAGGCATCGGAGTGGCCGGGCATATCCAACTCAGGGATGATGGTGATGTTGCGCAGGCGGCAATACTCCACCAGCTCGATAAATTCCCTCTGCGTGTAGTATTTCCCCTTGGAACGCTCGTGGTTCTCGGCCTTGTTGAGCTCGGGGTAAAGCTTGCTGCCCAAACGCCAGCCATAATGATCGGTGAGGTGAAAGTGGTAGGTGTTATACTTGAGGCGGGCCATGGCATCCAGCTCCAACTTAATGAGCTCAATGGGCAGAAAGTTGCGCCCCACGTCATTCATGAAGCCTCGAATTTGCAAATCGGGGTAATCGGTGATTTCGCAGAGCGGGAGAGTCGTCACCCCGCCACGGCGCAGGAGGAGCTGCTCAAGCGTCTGCATGCCATAAAAAAGCCCCTTAACATGTTCGGCAGTAATGGCACAGCCCTGCTCACTGATGGAGATGCTGTAGGCCTCCTGCCTTTGCCAGTCGGGTGCCCCCTCGGGCAGTTGGAGCGTGCCCAGCTTAAAGACAATGGGGTAGCCAGATTTTGCATTCGAGCTCAGATTGTGAGCGGCAAGGTATTTGCCCAACTCAGAGCGAATGAGCGCGATATGCTGGTAGCTGCGACCGCCCTCCTTCTCGCGCATTTGGGGGAGTTGCAGGCTGACACCCGTGAGAGCAAGGCACTTGCCCTTCCACTGCACCTCCTGAGGCATAGGCAGCAGTGGGGGCTGCTCGACCTGAAACTGCGCGTAGTTGTCGCCATCCGCAGGGTACTGTGTCGATGTGCTAGGGGTGGCGAAGCTAAGGCTTGCCCCGAGGCATAGGACAGAGAGAAAGGTTTTAAGCATGATAAAGTCTAGCTTAAATCATGGGTGATGGCAATCATTTTGTTTGTGCGTGTGTGTGGAGGGGGATGCATCTAAGCCCCGCAACCTACAAAGTGAGAAGCGCGCAGGGTCTCCACCCCGCGCGCTTTATTCTTACTACTTATGAAACTCAACTTTGTTCTTTAGCGGTAACTCGTGCTCTCTCCTTCACTCATTACCGAACTCTGTCGATATAAGATAGACGCAGCTGATGCGACTTTAGTTCAAATAATGTGAGAAAAAGTTTTGATCATTCATCTTTTTGTGTTTATTTGGGATATCTTAAGGGGACCTTGCAAAATTCGATGTCCCAGATTTTTGAACGGGATTTTGGTGAGCTCAGAAGAGCTTTAATGGTTCAGCAACCTCTACTTCGCCCTAACGGCTGGACCTCGCGTCCAATGGCGCGGTGATGGTAAATTCCGTGCGCCCGTGGGGCTCACTCTCCGCGCGGATGGTCCCACCCTGCGCCTCCACCGCGTTGCGAACGATGGATAGACCTAGCCCCGTGCCTTTCACGATGCCGCTTTGGTCAGCCCGATAAAATCGCTTGAAGATATAGGGCATGGCTTCCGCCAAAATACCACAGCCATTATCAATGATGCTGATTTGTACTTGCTTATCCTCCAGCAGGCGAGCTTTAACCTTAAGCTCAAGCCCAAGCCCAGCCTTGGGGTTATTCTTGAGCGAGTTCTCCATCAGGTTGAAGATGATTTGCTCCCAGTAAAATTTGTCGCCATGCATCTCGATTCCCCTCGGGTAGATGTCGATGCTGCATCTTGCTTCCTGCTGCTGAATCATGCGGTCAAGCCGCAGCCTCACGTCGTTGAGCATGGTATCAAGGCAAAACCTTTCAATGCGCATGTGCTCGTTGCCCGCGTTTTCAAGCCGCGAGATGGTGAGCATGTCTTCCACCAGTCGCACGATGCGATCGGTGTGCTTCTGCATGAGGCCAAAGGCGCGTTCTCTCATGACTTTGTTGTCGGCATACTCTGGGTCTTCGATAAAGCTTTCCAAGTAACCGCGAATGATGGTCAGTGGGGTTCTCAGCTCGTGAGAGGCGTTGGTGACAAATTCACGCCTGATGCCCATGGTGCGGTGCTCTTCGGTCATGTCGTGAAAGACGATGCCGATATGCCTGTCCGCATTCCCCAGTGGGGTCGAGGTGACGCGGTACACATAGTCCGTGTCTGCAATTTGCAGCCTGACCGTGCTGCTACTTGCTTTTTTTGCTGCAATGGCGTTGGATAAGGCCTCCCGCATGGGGTGAGCTCCTAGTTTACTTAGCAGGTTGATGTTGCTGCTTTCGTCAATACCCAACAGTCGGCCCGCTTCCTTATTCGCCATCACGAGGCGACCCGAGGGGCGAATAAGGATGAAGGCGACGCCCAGCGCGTTCAAGAAGAGAGACTTGTCGTTCTCAACATGCTCTTCAAGGTCAGCCTTGAAGCGGCGCAGGACTTGAATTTCCGCATTGTCATGGAGCTGCCTCTTCTTCAAATCATTCAGCTGCAAGCGCAGGTAGATGAAGGGAAGAAGGAATGCGATGAGCACCAGCCCAATGACAATGCTCCAGGAAATCATGATTCTTGTTTTGTGTCGGCTTGCTGTGCAGCAGCGGCCTTGACCGCTGCGGCTTCTTCAGCCATGGCGCGTTTGTCAGCCTTGATGAACATCTCTTGCTTGCCCTTGACGATGTAGATGGCCTCATAGACCATGGCACGAGTCTCGTTCAAGAAGTTAAGGTAGAGAATGTGGTTGCGCAGGTTCTTCTCATCCGACTTACCTTCGCGGATGTAGCGTGCGATGTTATCAGCAAACTCGTCACTGAGCTTGTTAGCTTCCTCCATCACCGCGATGAGGAGGATGGAGTCGCCCTTGCGAATCACCTCGCAGAGGTGTGGGAAGAACTTGTCGAGCTTGTCGCACATGTCCATCAACATCGCACCTTGCTTCGAGCCGAGGCTCTTGTGGTTGTTATCAAGGTGGCTGTGAGCCGTCTTAACAATCGTGAGCAGGTTCTTGGAGACCGCGAGGCTGCTTTCCGTCAGGTGGTAAATCATTTCACCCTCTTCCGCATGCTCAGCTGGCAGCTGTGCGATGGTGGGCATGACCTCATCGTCCATGCGCAGTTGGTAGCCGCGGTACATATCCTTTGCTTGGCGGCGCAGGCGTTTGACCGAGTCAAAGTCATCAGCGATGATGGTGTTGACGGTGGCACGGTAAATGTCGAGCATCTTCTCAAGCGAGTTAGCGGTTTCCTTGCGCAGCTCCTTGGCATTGCTGCCACCGAGGAAGTTGATGGCGCGGGCCTCTTCCTTCGAATTCTTGCGATGATAGAGAGTCG
>JAWXTZ010000160.1:0-3843 GCA_044433085.1 Akkermansia sp. | reverse complement strand
GCCGCCATGGTCGTCACGTCACCGGTGCTGGCAACCGCCCACTCAAGTCCCTCTCCGACATGTTGAAGGGTAAGAGCGGTCGCTTCCGTCAAAACTTGCTCGGTAAGCGTGTTGACTACTCTGGTCGTTCCGTTATTGTTATCGGACCTCACCTCAAGATGAACCAATGCGGTCTTCCTAAGAAGATGGCCTTGACTCTGTTTGAACCCTTCATCATTCATCGCTTGAAGGAACTTGGTTACGCCCACACCGTTCGCTCCGCCAAGAAGCGCATCGACCGCAAGGAAGCCATCGTTTGGGACATCCTTGAAGAAGTGACCAAGGGACACCCCATCTTCTTGAACCGTGCTCCTACGCTTCACCGTCTTTCCATTCAGGCTTTCGAACCCGTCTTGATTGAAGGTAGCGCCATTCGTCTGCACCCCCTCGTCTGTACAGGTTATAACGCTGACTTTGATGGTGACCAAATGGCTGTTCACGTTCCCCTCAGTGTCGAAGCTCAACTCGAAGCTCGCTTGCTGATGTTGGCACCTAACAACATCTTCTCGCCTGCCTCTGGTAAGCCAATCAGTACCCCAACACAGGATATTATTCTTGGTTCCTACTACCTCACCCACACCCGTGCTGTTGAAGTCAAGGAACAACAAGACAATGCCCACCTGTTGCCACTGTTTGAATCCATCTCCGAAGTGGAATTCGCCATCGCTGCCCGCAAGATTGGCTACCACCAATGGATTCGCTTGAAGAACCCAGACTACGGTAAGACCGGTGCTGAGTTTGACGCCCTTGCTTACAACCAAGAGAGCGTTGATCGCAAGACCATCGTCACCACTGCTGGTCGCGTACGCTTCAACGAAATCTGGCCAAACGAAATCGGTTACATCAACCGCAACGTTGGTAAGAAGCAACTCTCCGACATCATCTGGCGCTGCTACCAAAGCTGCGGACAGGCTCGTACGGTTGAAACCCTCGACGCCCTCAAGTCCCTCGGCTATAAGGAAGCTACTCGCTCTGGTTGTTCCATCGGTATCGTTGACATGGTTGTTCCTGAAAACAAGAACGCCGTCATCGCCGAAGCTTACGAACAAGTCAGCAAGGTTGCCGAACAGTACGAAGAAGGTCTCATCACCGATGGCGAACGTTACGAAAAGGTCATTAACATTTGGTCCTCCACCACCGACGTCATCCAGAAGGAACTCTACACCAAGTTGGAATTCAACAGCGGCTCCGCTGTGGCAAGCCCACTCTACATGATGGTTGACTCGGGTGCTCGTGGTAACCGCGCCCAGATTAAGCAGCTCTCCGGTATGCGTGGTCTGATGGCTAAGCCATCTGGTGAAATTATTGAACGCCCCATTACCTCCAACTTCCGTGAAGGTTTGAGCGTTTTGGAATACTTCACCTCCACCCACGGTGCCCGTAAGGGTCTCGCTGATACCGCTCTTAAGACCGCTGACTCGGGTTACATGACCCGTAAGCTCGTCGACGTAGCGCAAGACGTCATCGTTCGTGCCGACGACTGCGGATGCAGCGCAGGTATCGAAATGACCGCCATCTACGACGGTGAAGAAGAAGTCGCCAGCTTGACCGCCCGCATCTACGGCCGTACATCCTGCAAGGACATCTTCGACCCAACAACGAAGGAACTCATCGTTGGCGCTAACGAAATCATCCGCGACGACGCTGCCAAGCGCATCGAAGCATGTGGTATCGAAAAAGTCAGCGTCCGTTCCGTCCTCACCTGCGAACTGCCACGTGGCTGCTGCGCCAAGTGCTACGGTCTCAACCTCGCAACAGGTGGTGCCGTTAAGATTGGTGAAGCCGTTGGTGTCATCGCCGCCCAATCCATTGGTGAACCTGGTACCCAGCTGACCATGCGTACCTTCCACGTTGGTGGTACCGCTACAGCTGCTGCTAGCCACCCAGAATACGTAGCCCGCACAACAGGTAAACTCATCTATGATGAAAACCTTCGTGGCCGCTGCGTTGAAGACGAAAATGGCAAGATGGTTGTACTCTGCAAGAACGGTAGCGTCAAGATTTACGACACCGAAGGCAAGGAACAAGAATCCTACCAAGTACCACTTGGCGCCATCCTCAACTTCAAGGACGGTGAACAACTCGAAGCTAAAGAAGTTGTGGCACAATGGGATCCATTCGCCATTCCAGTTATCTCCGAAGTTGGTGGTAAGGTCGAATTCCATGACATGATTGAAGGCATTACCTGCCGCACCGACAACTCCGAAGCCGGACGTGCTGGTACAACCGTCATCATTGAACACAGACAAGACTTGGCCCCACGTATCGTTGTACACGGTACAGGCAAGCCACGCGTCTACTCCATCCCAACGGGGGCCTACTTGGCCGTCAACGATGGACAAGACATCTTCGCTGGTGCTCAATTGGCCAAGACCCCACGCAAGGTTCAAAAGACCAATGACATTACAGGTGGTCTTCCACGCGTCGCCGAGCTCTTCGAAGCCCGTCGTCCGAAGGAAACCTGCACATTGGCCGAAATGGACGGTATCGTCGCCATCGACGACGCCATGATTCGTGGTAAGAAGGTTGTCACCATCTACCGTGATGCAGCCGCCCGTGCCGCCGCCCAAAACGGCACACGCAAGCGCAGCACCAAGATGGCAGAGCACGATGAAAACGAAGGCGCCATCTCCTGCAAGCACCTTGTGCCCATGGATCGCCACATCATCGTTCACGACGGTGACTTCGTCCGCGCTGGTGAACCACTTTCCGACGGCTCCGAAGCATCTGACGAAATCCTTCGCATCTGTGGTAAGAACGCCCTGCAAGAGCACTTGGTCAACAAGGTACAACAAGTTTACCGTGTCCAAGGCGTAGAAATCAACGACAAGCACGTTGAAATCATCGTCAGCCAAATGCTGCGCAAGGTACGCATCATGGACCCAGGTGACACCGGACTCCTCTGGGGTGACGAAGTAGAACGCACCACACTGACCCGCATCAACCGTGAAACAACGGAACAAAACGGTCGCCCAGCGAACTACGAACCAATCCTCTTGGGCATCACCAAGGCCTCCCTCAAGACCGACTCCTTCATCTCGGCTGCATCCTTCCAAGACACAACACGCGTCTTGACCGAAGCTGCAACCTTGGGCAAGGTAGACACCTTGGAAGGCTTCAAGGAAAACGTCATCTTGGGTCACCTCATCCCAGCAGGTACAGGCTTCAGCCAGTACAGCAACATCGTTGTTGAACCTGCGGAAGGTGCGGTACCAATCCCACGTGCAACCTACGAGATGGAAGACACCGAGCTTCAAGGCGGTGACGACCCAATCTCCGTCGGCGCGGAAGAGTAAGTCGCAAAGCAGCGAAGCTGCTTTGCTCCAATGGGGAATTGGGAATGGGGAATTGGGAATTACAAATGAGCGGGCTAGCGCCCGATGAGTAAAAGCCAAGCCTGTTCCACCCGAAAAATTCAAGCACCCTTGCAAATGACGCAAGGGTGCTTTTTCGTGTCGCGACACAAGGATGCGCAGCATCCTGAATGGTTTCCAAAGTCAGATTGCGGATGAGCAATGCTGAGAGGAGGAAAGTGAGGGACACTTGACTAAGCCCCACCCCATTGGGGCTTAGCCCTTCGGGCACGTCGCTTCGCTCCTGTCTAATCGACCTACAAGCCTTCGGTCGCTTTCCCGAACGGTGCTGCGTAGCAGCATGACAACGAAAGCCCGTCGGGAGACCTGCCAGCGGCAGTCGTCAAACTTACCCTCACCAGAAGCCAAGCACAAGTCCGCGTAGCAAACCAAGCATTGTGCCACACGCCAAGTTTGTCGCCCCCTAAATCCATCGGGCGACAGCCCGCAC
>JAWXTZ010000159.1:0-3899 GCA_044433085.1 Akkermansia sp. | reverse complement strand
CAAGGAGAATTCAATCTAGCGAATTGCTCTACCACCTCTGGTGCTATATTGCCGCTATCTGGATTTCTGAAAAACGAGCAGTTATTCAGTAGTCATTAAGTAGAACCAAGCTGAATCAGCCGTGAACAGTAACATTAAAGCCCCAATCCTACACTTTTATCCTTCAAGCCCCATGCAATTTATGCTATAAGAAGTCAATCACTAATTCTCTACCTATGGCTATTCACATCCAAATGTCAGAAGAGGCAGAAAAGGAGCTCCGCCGAACCGCTCTGCGCAACAAGCTCTCCTCCTTGCTTGCTTGCCTTATCTTTATGCTCGTTGGTGGCAGCATCCTCTACTTCTCCGTCATCCTGATCAGCAAGGCCCTGCCCCCTGCCTTTGACGTTTACACGCCAGCCGCAGATAATGCTGCCCCCAGCAACAAACCCAAGGTCAAGGAACTCACCTCCAAATCCGTTCCCCAATCGAGCAGCGTGGCACCATCCGTCATCGTTTCCGCTGGCGCATCCCCCGTTGCCATGGCTGAGGTGGATATCCCCTCCGCCGACATCCCCGTCGGCACTGGGATGGAAATCGACATGGATTTAGGTGCCGGTCTCGGTGAAGGTCTCGGTGACTCTGGCGGCGGCATGGGCAGTGGTGACTCGGGCGGTTCTGCGCTGGAAGGCACCTTCTACGACTTCAAGCAAACCGCCAAGGGCGCCAAGACAGACATACGCTACGACAAGGAGCATAACCAACTCATTGCTGCCGACTTTGGCAAGGTCGCCCAAATCTTTGGGGAGTTTTTCCACTCCAACTGGAGCCCCAATGTCCTGCGCAAGTACTACCAAGCCCCCACCAAGCTTTATGCCTCCAACTTCTACCTGCCTGACTGCTTGGCAACCTGCGCCCCACACGCCTTTGATGTCGCCAAAAAGGTAGACCCATCTGGCTGGTGCGTCATCTACCGTGGCAAGGTACGTGCCCCCAAGACAGGTCGATTCCGTTTCGTCGGCGCGGGGGATGACTTGGTTGCTGTTCGCTTTGATAAAAAGTTGGTCTTGGAAGCCGGCTGGGTCATCCCATCCCTCTACAACAGACGCGAAAAAACGCCCCAACAACACTGGAACCGCTTTGGTAACATCGGCATCAATAAGGAATACCAAGCCAAAATCAACAGCTACAAAGGGCATAAAGATTACAAATTCTTCAAACAAGACGGCATTGGTCGTTGGAACGAATACCTCGGTGGTCTTACCGGCGGCAACATCATCGAAGTCAAGGAAGGTCAGGTTTACCCCATTGAGATTTTGGTCTCGGAAGTACCTGGTGGCTCCTTCGGTTTCATCCTCATGATTCAAGACCTCGATAACAGCCCCGTGGTGAATGGCAAAACGCAACTCGACATCTTCCGCACCAACTTCTCCCTACCAAATAAGGAAGAAATTGAAAAAATGCTCATCGCCTCCAAGAGCAAGAAAGGTGCTATCCCTCAATTGAAGTACAACGAAGACTCCCTCATCTGGACGGCTGTCCCATAAAGAAACCCATCAAAACATGAAAACCGCCCCCCTCATCCTCCTCGCCCTTGCAGGCTTAGGCATCGCCCAAGCAGCCATGCCCGAAACCGACATGAAGCCCAGCAAGATTGCCATCTTTAAGAACAACTACGGCTTTGTCACCCTGCAAGGACAACTGGGGGATCATGCCACCACGAGACTCAACTCCCTGCCTGTTCCCGCGCTAGGCACTTTTTGGGTTCAGGCGGAACAAGG
The DNA here is from genome assembly GCA_044433085.1 of Akkermansia sp. Taxonomy (GTDB): domain Bacteria; phylum Verrucomicrobiota; class Verrucomicrobiia; order Verrucomicrobiales; family Akkermansiaceae; genus Akkermansia. Next base: position 2,139 of record JAWXTZ010000159.1, on the reverse strand, counting down.
GACGAGCATCAAGAGCCTCGTCAGCGGACTCTTTGATTACGAAGAGGCGCTACCCGCCGACATGAAGAGCCTTGCCGCTGCCAACGCAGGCTGCAAGGTACAAGTGAGCTACTACCTGATGGGTGACGACATCCGCACGGTGGAGGGCACCTTACTCCCCTTCCCCAAATCCCCAATCCTAAGCCAAGGCAACACCATTGGGCAAGTCAGCACCAGCGGAAAGAACGCCATGATTGGTGACATCCTCATGCTCAAGACCGATACGGGCACGCTTACCATCGACATGGAGCGACTCATCAGCATCGACTACATAGGAGACATCACCATGCCAACGAGAGTCAACAAACGCCCCTGTGTCGAATTGCAGTTGGCGCAAGCTTCCCCTGGCAAACTGGTACAAGCCACATGTTTGAGCCAAGGCATCACATGGCATCCCAGCTACCACCTTGACTTGGGGGATAACGGAAAAGCTCAACTCACCGCCAAGGCTACCATCAGCAACAACTTAATTGACCTTGATGGGGTGGAGATGGAGCTTATTACTGGTTATCCCGCGCTGAATAACGAGGGTCAAATTGACCCCATGGCAATGGATAGGCAGATGCGAAACGCCCCTCAAGCTATCAGTCGAACCAGCTCCACGCCCGTAGCCCTGTGTGAGATAAACATGTCGGATGGCATGAGTAGCGCATGCTGGAGCAGCGCAGGCTCAGCCGCCAGTGGCACCGATACGGGCAACCTTTTCTTCTACCCCGTTGCCAACTTCACGGCCAAAGCGGGGCAGGTCGTTACCCAACCACTATTTAGTGAGAGCCTTGATTACAAGCATATTTATACATGGCGAGTGGAAGACCCCAGCCGATTCCGCGAACACATTGTCGGTATTCAGCAAGAGCCCAGCACCATTTGGGACTGCATCCGCTTCACGAACCCCTTGGACATGCCGCTGACAGCAGCACCGATTGAATTTACCCAGAAGGGGCGCATCTCGGGCACTAATGACCTAAGCTACACCCCCAGCAAAACAGAATGCACCGTGAGAATGGGCAGAGCTATCAACCTAATGACCTCTAAAGTCTGCAAGGTACAAGGGCAGGAAGTCATCTCCTACCCAAGCCGCACGAGTAAGACGGGCATGGTGAGGGTGACAAAGAACAGCTGCTTAGTCAGCTTGAGCATCAATAACACGAGCGACAGCGATGCCGAGATGGAAATCACCCAGCAAGTCAAAGGAAAGGTGATACACGTGGGGCAAGGTGGGAACAACCACTGTATCGTGCGTGCAGGGACGGAGTACTTGGATTTGGATAATATCATTACTTGGAAAGTCACCGTTCAAGCAGGAGCAACGCAACAATTAGATTTCACCTACGATTGCATTAGGTAAGCCCACCTATGTGTCATTTTTGACCCATAAGCTTCAGTAGACTTGCAAAAGCTCAGCCCGCGTGGTAAAATTCCGCACCGCCACCTTTAGGTAGCGGTGCGTTTTCTATAGACCCACCTCTCTCAGACAAATTTTCTTACCCACACAATATTATGCTTAAATGGATTCTCAATAAAATCGTAGGCTCGAAAAACCAACGCGAAGTTCGCCGCCTGCGCCCCATTGTCAAAAAGATTACCGACATCGAACAATCATGGGGAGAATGCGACCAAGCCTTCCTTCGCGCTAAAACAGAAGCGTGGCAAAAAGCACTGCACGCCTTCACCCCCATGGACTTACCCTCCAAGGGAGCCCTTCAATCAGCCAGCGATGAGCAATTAGCCGACTACGCTGCCCAGTTGGAAACACGTTTCGCCCAACTGCGCCCCAACTTCCCCAAGCTCCCCACGCTTGCAGCTACCATCGAATCCATCGAGGCTGCCAAGGACGAATTCCACAAGGTCGAACCCCGCTTTGAAAAGCTGCGTGCTAAGTACTTGGAAGAAATCCTGCCCGAAGCCTTCGCCGTCGTCAAATGCGGTGCCCGCGCCATGTGCGGCAGCAAGATTGATGTGGCTGGCACCGAACTAAGCTGGGACATGGTTCACTTTGATGTCCAGTTGCTCGGTGGTATCGCCCTGCACCGCGGCTTCATCACCGCAATGGCCACGGGTGAAGGTAAGCCCCTCGTCGCCACCCTCCCCGTCTACCTC
>JAWXTZ010000158.1:0-3960 GCA_044433085.1 Akkermansia sp. | reverse complement strand
CAATCCCCCGTGGGGGGCGAGTGATTCATTGAGCGCGGGCAAAGCGAGCATGAGCAGGGCGATGAGCCTCACCCCGCCAGAGCGATGCTCGGTCGCGGCTTGGTAGTGCCGCCTTGCGAGCAGAAGACAGGCGATGGTCGCCAGAATGCCCCCGATGAAGAGGGCGGGGAAGTACGCGACAAAATCAGGCGCATAGAGTGCCGGATTGTTGTAGTTGTTGGAAAGCGCAACTTGGCATGAGAGGTAGGTGATGCCCAGTGCCATTTGCAGGGCGAGCCTCAGCACCATGGGCAGCCATGCCAACATCATGGTCAAGGCGAGTGATAGGCAGGAGACAAGCAGCATCAGGAGGAAGGTGAGAGCCGCAAGGCTACCTAAACTTCTCTCCGCCCCCCAAAAGTAGGGTTGGTAGTCGCAGTTTTGGCACAAGTCCCCAAAGCCTGCTAGGTACATGGGGCTGAGCAGGAGTAAAACAACGCCCATCTGCGCGATGCCCGATAAAAATTGTCCCCAGATGATATTCCCCGCTGGCAGGGGGCAGAGTTTGAGAAAGTTGCTGCTGCCCGCCTTGATGTCTGCGGCAACATTCATGCCGATGTGGATGGGGATGAGCCCCGCGGTGGTGAGCAGTGGGAAGGAGGTGATATAATTCCAGCTGAAATTACCAAATCCCGAACCGAGCAAGTAGGTGAAGAGTACGGCGATGCATAGCAGCCCGATGTGCACGGGTGCTTGCAGGCTCTGCCTCATGTCCCGCAGCATGGTGGGCGGCACGCGGTCGAGCCAGTTTTTGTCAGCCTTGTTTTTAGTGGGAGGGGGCATTTTTTAAATTAGTAATTAGCAATTGAGAGTTCGTGCCCTAGCGGGCAGGGGGGCGAAGCATGTGCTTGGGCTTATCTTGTTTTTTTGCTTAAGAGGGCGACAAATCCTTCCTCCCAGTTGAGTTGCAGCAGGTGGCACTCCAGCAGGCTGTGGGCTTGCATGAGCTCGGCAAGGGCTTGGGGTAGGGCGGTGGTGTCGCCTTGGTAGTTGGCTTCGACCTGTTTGCCAGTTTGGCTGATGTCGCTCCATGTGGGGCTGGTTTGCAGGGCGGCGGCGAGGGCGGTGGAATCCCCTGCGGGGGTGAAGCGGTAGCGGGGCGCTTGTGTGGCTTGCACTTGCCCCAACAGCTCAGCGGAGTTACCCGCAGCGATGATTTTTCCCGCATCCATCATGATGATGCTATCGCACATCTCTGCCAGTTCGCTGAGGATGTGCGAGCTAATTAGCAAGGTGCGCCCTTGCGCTTGCAGTTGGCGCACGAGGCTTTTGAACTCGTGCCGAGCCTGTGGGTCGAGCCCTGCTGCGGGTTCATCGAGGATGAGGAACTCGGGGTCGCCAATGAGCATACGCGCCAGCGCGAGGCGCTGTGATTCCCCCTTCGAGAGTTTGTCAATCTTGCGGCTGAGCAGTGGGGCGATGCCGCTAAATTTCGCCCAGTAGCTGACGGCTTGCTTGCGGTTTTCGCCCGTGTAGCCGTTAACCTGCGCGACAAAGTCGAGGTAGTCGCTCACGGTGGTGTGCGGCCACATGTCCATGGCATCGGGCATCCAGCCGATGTGGGCGCGTACTTCCTCGGGTTTCTCAAGGGCGTTGATGCCCTTGTAATAGAAGCAGCCGCCATCGGGTGTGTCCAGCGTGCTGAGCATGCGCATGAGGGTGGTCTTGCCCGCGCCATTAGCTCTGATGAGCCCGACGCAGGAGCCGGCCGAGATTTCAAAACTGACTTGATTGACCGCCCTCAGGCGGCCAAAGGTACGCGTCAGCGCGCGTACTTGTAAAAGGGGGTGAATGGAAGACATGGAGCTAAGCTTGTCGTTTGGTTTAAGGGGGGGATGTGCAGCGCAAAGCCATCACCCCTAATCTTTAGGCGCATGAGAAGGTGCTTTTGTTTAAAATAGAGAAGAAAAGTAAAAAAAAGCTCAGGAGATTTGATGGTACGAGGTAGAAACGGCATCGCTTCATCACTCTTCGTCATCAAACTTGAGCTCTTCTTCGCCTTCTTCCTCAATCACGACTTTGTTGGGCACAGCGATGCAGCCTTGCGCAGCTTTTGTCAGCAAGGCTAGTTCTTCTTCGTTTTGGCCTGTGAGTTGAAATCCATTGGAGAGTGTCGATTGTACACAGGCGCTGGAAAGCAACTGACCGCCTATAATAATGGCTAGTCTATCTTGCCCATGTTTCATCTCCTGCGTGATGCGACTCAATTGAGCGGCGCCCTCATGGCTAAGATGAAAATAAAAAATACCTTGTTGTCCCATAGAATCTGGATACACCATGATGTCCAAAGGATTGATGAGCAGCCCCTGACGAACCATGAATTCTGGGCGGGCGACAATGAGGTAGTTTTCCGCGTAGGTGCCAGACTCGTTGAATGAGCGTTGTTTCATGACTTGGTAGTCGCTGAGTTCGGCAGGTAGGGCCAAGGCTTCGCCCGTCTCTTGGTGCTGCTGCCAGAGTTGATGGAGAATCTTCTCGTTATCGGAGTGAACTGGCAAGAGCTCTAGATGATAGGCGGGGTCATCGCTTGGGTGCTCCAACTGGCGGATGCTGGCTAAGATTTGCTCGCTTTGGTCAGCGTAGGGGCTGTAGCCCCCCTGACTAACCAAGCAAGGCGTGGGTAGTAAGACCTCCATCTCATCATCGTCGCCCCAGATTTGGATGTACTCGTTATCGCCAGCTAGTTGGTAGATGTACTGGGCGATATATTCTAGCTCGTCTCGGCTGACGCTCTCATGCCCATCTTGGGGGTAGATTTTAAGGCGAAGGTATTTGCCTCGACTCGGTACCTCTTGAGGCGCGGCGGTCTGCTCAACGCGTACACCACGAGAGCGGATGGCCGGAAAGTCAACACACAAGAGGCAGAGTAGGAAGAGGAGAGCGTTCATCTTGTCATTGTAGTTGATGAGGTAGATGTTGTCAAGCTGACTTTCGGTGAGGCTATTCTTATTCGTATTCAAGTGAGGAGTGAGGAGTGAGGAGTCTTAAAAAGTGTGCCCTAGCGGGCAGGGTTGCAAAGCCCAAGCCGTAGCACATGCTTAGCATCCACGCCCGTAAGGGCGCAAACTCGATAACTCCTCACTCCTGACTCCTCACTCCTAACTAAAAAATACCAAAATTCCCATTAAAAATAGCCGTGAGTAACGCTATGCTTGGGGCTTGCGCTCCTGCCTCTTCTCTGCTAAACTGAAGCATGCATCTCACCTTCGTTCAGCTTTTGCTCATTCTGTGCAGTGTGGCGGCTTATTATCTCGTTCGCAGTTTGTTATGGACTCTCCCGCTGCGTCGCCGCTGGAGGTGTTTGCTCGCTCTGCCTCTGCTGTTGGTCTGTTACGGGTTCCCCATCATTCGGGCTTTTGAGCAGGATATTACGAGTGTTTTCTGGGCTAACTTTTTCTTGCTCTGCGCAGCGGTGACTTGTTATCTGGTGGCTATTTGTATAGCGCGTGATTTCTTGTTGTTGCCTTTGCTCTTGCGTAAGCGCCCTATTAAGCGTTTGCAGGCGATGAGTGCACCGTTTGTGCTTTTGCTTTCTCTGCTGTTTGCTGGGGTGGGCTACCACCGTGCTTATGATACGAAGGTTTTGGAGGTGGATGTGCCTCTCGCGGCTGATTGTGCTCCTTTTGCCCATTTACGCGTGGTGCAGCTGAGTGATTTGCATGTGACTTCGCTGACCCCGAAGGCGTGGTTGGAGGAGGTGGTCGCAAAGACGAATGCTCTTGAGCCTGATATGATTTGCATCACGGGTGATATTGCCGATTTGGATTTACCTGACCTGCAGGGGTACATGGCTCCGCTGCGCCAGTTGCGTGCTCGCTATGGTGTTTATTATGTGGATGGTAATCACGAGTATTACAAGGGGCAGATTTTCCTCTGGCGCCGCTTTGTGAAGGATTTGGGCTTTGTCGAGTTGCACAATGA
>JAWXTZ010000157.1:0-3983 GCA_044433085.1 Akkermansia sp. | reverse complement strand
GGTGCCTGTGCCGTTGCTCAGGGTGCTGAGGCTGGTGCTGCTCAGGGAGCCCACGGTGACATCGCCCGTGGTGCTGAGTCCTGTGGTGGACAAGTTGCCGCTGATGGCACTGCCACCAGCCAAGCTGACTGTGCCAGCTGTGGTGAGGTTGGCGAGTTTAAGCACGCCACCTTCAACGCTGGTGTCGCTGACGTTCATGCTGTAGCCTGCTGCATCAATGGTGCCGCTGTTGCTCAATTCGCTCACGTCGATGGTGCTTTCGTTGCCGCCGTTGATAATGAGTGTGCCGCTGCCGTTGCTCAGGGTGCTGAGGCTGGTGCTGCTCAAGGAGCCCACACTCAAGCCGCTGTCACCAACGCTCAAGCTGCTGGCTGTCAATGCGCCAGTAATGGAGCCACCAGCTGTCAAGCTCAGGGATCCAGAGACCTCGACATCACCTGTTGCGGTCAAGCTAGTGAAGGTGTAATCGCTGCCGCTCAGGGTGTAGTTGACACCAGAGATGGTACCGCCTTCCGTAGTCGAGCATGCGATTTGCACATCGCCCGTTGTGGTAATGGTGCCTAAGTTGGTGAAGGATGTGGTACCGACATAGAGCTTGGCGCCCATGCTCAGTTCTGCACCTTCGCCCACGCTCAAGCTGCCAATACCTGCGGTGTTGCTGCCGATGGTGACTTCGGCACCTGCGCTGATGACGAGTGGTCCACCGCTGTAGTCACCAGCAATGTTGGTGCCATCACCAAGGGTGACCGTGGCATCGCCATCGTTATCCAAGTCGCCGGTGAGTTGAACATTACCAAAGACGTAGCTGCCGCTTGCCGAGAGGGTCAGCGAGGCGGCGGTGATGTCGCCACCCGAGCTTGTGGCTTCGCTCAGGGTGAGGGCGTACTCTCCTACGCTGAGGGAGCCGCTGTTGCTCAAGGATTCTATAGTTATATCAGCACCGAGGCTCAGGGAGGAGCCCGTTGCTATGTTGACGCTTGCTGTGCTCAAGTCGATGCTGTTGCTGAAGCTTGCGCTTGCACCATTGGTCAAGTAGAGGCTGCCAGCGACGCTGATGCCGCCACCGCTGAAGCTGTAGTCGCTGTTATCAATGGTCATGCTAGCAACGGAGACACCGGCATCATCGACGACAACGCTCTTGTTATCAGCACCATCGTCAAAGATGACGCTCATCTCGTTAGAGAAAATCTTCGTCGAGTCATTACCATCATCCCATGCATTGCCACCTGCGACCCAAGTGGAGCCGTCAACACCATCCCAGTAGATGGCATCACCGCGTTCGGTCAAGGTGAGCACAAGGCTGTTATCGACCACGTCCCACGTGAGGTAGTAGTCGCTGTAATCGCTTTCATCAAGACCGACCAAGAGCTCTTCGGTGATGGAAGATGCCGAGAAGGAAGAGTCGAGACCGCTCAGAATTTCGTAGCTGCCTTCAACGAGGCTGACATCGGTGAAGTCCATGGCGAAGGCATCGCCCAAGGAGATGTTGCCGCAACCGGTCAAATCAAGGGTGTTAAAGCTGCCGTCATCGGCCAAGTCGGCAAAGGTGATGGTGCTGTTCAAGGTGAGGTTGGTGCCCGAGGTGCTCAGATTGCTGGCGGCATTAACTTGAATGGCGCAGCTCACACTGGCGAAGGACGTGAGCGTCAGGCTACCACCGCTGAGGGTGATGTTGCCCGAGACGGTGCTGGAGCTGCCGACGATGAGGCTTGCACCGGCATCAACACTCAAATCTGTCATGCTGCTGCTGCTGCCCAAGCTCAGGGTACCGCCTTCAACAGAGACACTGCCTGTGCTGCTCGCCAAGGTGAGGCTACCGGCACCTGTCTTGGTGAGGAGGGTCGCATCCAAGCTTTCAACCGTGGTCATGGCACTGAGGTCAACGATGGCACCGGAGGCGACGTAGACGGTGTCAAAGTCGCTGAATGTCGTGGTGCTGAGGTTGGAGTAGGTCGTATCCTCATCCGAGAAGTTCAGGGTGCTGCCATTGGTGATGGTGCGCCCTTCGCTGGTGACGGAGTTGTTGGTAAGGCGATAGCCGCCCGAGACGATGCTGGCATCACCAAAGGTAAAGGCACTGCCAACGGTCACGCTGGTGCTCTCTGTCGTCCAAGTGGCACTTTGGTTGGCATCGGCAAGACCAGCGGCGTAAATATTGCCAGAGATGGAACCGCCCTCCAAGGTGATGGAGATATTGCCTTGTTCGACCGTCGCTGCAGCACCAAGGTAGCTACCACCCGAGAGGTAGTACAGGGATGCATCACCCGAAATGGTGATGTTGATATCACCAACCGTGGTGTAGCATGTATCGGTGGAAATATTGCCTTGGTTTATATAGCTACCACCATAGATGTAGGAGCTGAAGGTACCGCCCGAGATGTCGATGCTGATATCACCAACGGTGTTGTAGTTGGTCGAGCTGGAGGTGTAGGAACTGGCGTTGTAGTTACCGCCAATCACATCAGCCGAGAAGGTACCGCCAGAGATGTCAATATCCACATTGCCGGACATCAGAGTCGCACCCAAGGAGGTCGCGTAGCTACCACCGATGACGCGGGCGGAGAAGGTCGAGCCGCCAGAAATATCAATACTGGCTGTGCCCGAGCAGTTGGCGTAACCATAGCTATTACCAACGATGAAGCCCGAGAAGGTCGCGCCCTCATCTCCGCTGATGGTCACGCTAGTATCATTCGAGGTGAACGAGCTGCTGACGCTGCCATTGTAGTCACCACCATAAATAGCACTGCTAAAGCTCAGGTCTGAGCCTGTGTTAATGACGACATTGCTGCTAGTAGAACTGGTAATACCTGTCGATGATACCCCATAGGAGCCACCGATGATGAAGCTGCTGAAGGTACCACCCAAGGTGCCGTCGATGGTGACGGTGCTATTTTCTACCGTCGAGCTAGCACTTGTGCCTGAGACGTAAGAGGCACCAACGAGCGCGTTGGAGAAGGTCACGCCTGAGATACTGGTCACGTTGATATTGGTGTCACCATTAATCGTTGTTGTCGCACTCTCGTTAGCGCAGTAGGAGCCACCGATGAGGACGTAGGTAAAGGTGTCTTCATCTCCACCAGTGAGTTCGTACTCGCTCAAATCAACCGTAATGTTGGTATCACCCGTAATCACCATAGAGCAATAGCCGTTAACAATACAGGCACTACCACCAACGATACCCTTGAAACCGGTGATGGAACCAATGTCCGAAGCGGTATCTGCGTAACTTTGTGGCACGTAGATGTAAATATTGGTATCACCAACAAAGTTTGACGTGCCATTATGGGTGGAGGTATTACCACCAATCACAGCACCTGTCACCACATCGTAGAGCGAGATGTAGGTATTACCAGTGTAGGTAATACCAGTAGCCGTATTAGCATCGCCATCTCGGTGAAGACCACCGATGATGGTGCCTACTTCGCCACCTGTGTACATGATGTGCGTATCACCAGTGTAGTTAAAGATGGTGCTACCATCACCCCAGTTATTGGCCACGTTGGCGCCGATGACGGTTTCAAGGTAACCGCCTGTCACCATAATCCAAACATCGCTTTCGTCTGGCAAGGTGGCGGAGTTACCATCATCCGAGTTGTAACCACCAACGAGAGTAATGGGAGAATCCTCAGTGCCGCCACCAGAGAAGATGATGGAGACCGTAGCCACACCATCGACATCGTAAGCGTATTCGGAAGAACCTAAGTTGATGCTCTCATCTGATGTGATGGTAATCAGGTTATCAGGGGAGCCAGAGAGAACTTCTTCACCCCAGTTTTGGTCCCACAGGGCACTGGTGTCAGGCATGGCTCCGTTAACATTTAAGAGCCATGTTCCATCAGAGCTTTCAGTCAAGGTGTAGGCATCTTCATCATAGCCAAACACGCTGATTTGGTCAGCATCAATGCTGCTGCTGATGCCTAAGTCAATATCGGCACTCAACAGCTCTGTCGTGTACTGGCTGAGCATGATGGTCAAGGTGGCAT
>JAWXTZ010000156.1:0-4134 GCA_044433085.1 Akkermansia sp. | reverse complement strand
AGCACTAAAGACTCCTGACCCGCATGAACAACCACCCCCCTGAAATCCTCGCACCAGCTGGCAACTGGGACTGCGTACGCGCCGCCGTTGCCAACGGAGCTGATGCCGTCTACTTCGGCCTCGACCACTTCAACGCCCGCATGCGTGCGGACAACTTTTCGCTGGAGGATTTACCCGCGCTCATCCCCTTCCTGCACAGCCATGGACTGCGTGCCTACGTGACCATGAATGTGCTCATCTTCCCCATGGAGATGCGCGAAGCACTGCGCTACATCGCCGCCTTGGATGCCGCGGGAGTCGATGGCGTCATCGTTCAAGACACGGGGCTTGCCAAGCTCATCAGCGAACAACGCAAGGCGGGCAAATGGAGCATTGAACTGCACATCTCCACCCAAATGACCATCAGCTCGCCCGAGGCCGTCCGCTGGGTCGATGAACAATTTGACCCGCAGCAAATCGTGCTGGCGCGCGAGCTCTCGCTGGAAGACATCGCCGCCTGCGCGGCTGCCACCAGCAAGCCCATTGAGGTCTTTTGCCATGGCGCCCTCTGCGTCGCCTACTCGGGGCAATGCCTCACCAGCGAAAGCTTGGGACAACGCAGTGCCAACAGGGGCGAATGTGCCCAAGCATGCCGCCTGCCCTACCAATTGGAGGTCGATGGTCGCTTGAAGGACTTGGGCGAACAGCGCTACCTCTTCTCCCCCCAAGACCTCTGTGCCCAAGATAAAGTGGCCGAAATGCTTCAAGCCGGTGTCCGCAGTTTCAAGATTGAAGGTCGCCTGAAGAGCCCCGAATACGTCGCTGCCACCACGCGCGCCTATCGACAAGCCTTGGATGCCGCCTTGGGCAAATGCCGCCCAAGTGCCCAAGAAATGGCCGATGAACTCTACAGCATGCAAATGAGTTTCTCGCGCGGATTCTCCACCGGCTGGTTGGAAGGGACAAACCACCCCAAGCTCACCCACGGTCGCTTTGGCAAAAAGCGCGGTGCCCTCGCGGGTCGCATCGCCGCCATCGGCAAGGGCTATGTGGAGCTGGAACAGCGCCCCGCCCTGCCCATTGCCGCGGGTGACGGCTTTGTCATCGACGCAGGCGAAGACCGCAACCAAGAGCAAGGCGGTCGCATCTGGATGTACGAAGCCAAGGAAAAGCGACTCTACTTCCACGGCAAGGGCAGCTATATCGAATGGGAACGCGTGCAAGTCGGGCAACTGCTCTGGAAGACGGCTGACCCGCAACTCGACCGCGCCCTGCATAACAGCTGGTGCAACTTCGCCCGCCATGCCGACAGACCCCAACAGGGCGGTGCCCTCAACATCCACTTCACGGGGCAAGTCGGTCAACCATTGACCGCTAGCTGCCGAGGCATCAGCATCAGCAGCGATCAAAAGCTACAAGAAGCCCAAAATCGCCCGCTGACGCCCGAAAGCATCGAAAAACAATTTGGACGCTTGGGCGAGACCGAATTCTCCCTCGGACAATGCAGCTACGACATGGCCAGCAATGCCATGCTACCCATCAAGGAGCTCAACCAAATGCGACGCGCACTGGTCGAAGCCATGCCCAACAACAAGCCGCTGAACCTCGCGCAGATGGAAATCCCCAGCATCGCTCGCCCCAATCTGCCACAGCCTGCGACCCAGTGGGAACTCAGCGTGCTGTGCCGCGAGCCCCAACAAGCCATCGAAGCCGCCAAGCACGATGGTCTCAAACGCCTCTACCTCGACTTCACCCAGCTGCACCACTACAAGCGCGCAGCTGCAGAAATACGCGCCATCAACACCGATGTGGAAATCTGGCCCTGCACCCTGCGCATCATGAAGCACAAGGAGCGCGGCATGCTCAAGCCCCTGCTCGACTGCCAGCCCGACGGCATCCTCGTGCGCAACTTGGGCGCTCGGCAAGAACTCAAGGGCTGCGGCATCCCCCTCGCGGGCGACTTTGGGCTCAACATGGCCAACAACCAAAGCGTGGACTTTTGGAAGGAGCAAGGCTTGCAGTTCTGCAACATCTCCTACGACCTCAACGCGCAGCAAGTCTCCCAACTGCTCGCACGTGGGGGCGCGAATTTCTCAGAAATCACCCTGCACCAGCACATGCCCCTCTTCCATATGGAGCACTGCGTCTTCTGCACCTTCCTCTCCGAAGGCAAGAACCACCTCGACTGCGGCCGCCCCTGCGAGTACCACAAAGTACGCGTACTCGACCGCACCGGCGTGATGCACTACCTGCGTAGCGACGAAGGCTGCCGCAACACCCTCTTCCACGCCCAAGCCCAAACGGCAGCCAGTCACGTCAGCAGCCTCATGCGCCTCGGTCTCAGCCGCTACCGCATTGAGCTGCTGGACGAAAACGAGGACGACGTGGACCAACTCATCACCATGTACCAAGGGCTCCTCAAGTCCGAAGACAGCCCCGAGCGCATCATCACCCAACTGCAAGCCATGGACAGACTCGGCATCTGCAAAGAAGCACTACTATAAAAGCAGGGCTTTCTTGCTATTTCTTCATGTTGCCTATAAAGAAGTATTAAGAGCTCTACTCTTATAATGTATGCCATATATCTCTTTCCGCTCAAGTCCGGTGCACACGAAAAGCTCTGGTTTGAATATAGCATAGTTAACGCCTCCACGATTCACCGTACTTGCGTATTTAATACCTTGATAACCTAGAGATTTAATGTAATCACAAATATACTGTGTAGGAATATATTCTACAGAATGTTCGTATCGACGCTGTGGCTTAGATATTTGCTGACTTAAGCTTCGCAATAGCCCTTTGTTAACGACAAAACTATCTACATTTTTAAATCTCTTTGATTCAATTGAGGAAATCTTAGTTAAATCGATTATCTCCAAACTACTATCTGTAGATTTTAGTTGAAATTCTCCAATCGTTGCTCTATCGTGGATGAGAGCCCTCGTCTCACGCAAGACAGTTTGGGCATCGCCAGAAAGGTACAGATAACTCATCCCTGAAGGGTTAATTCTCCCAGGCGGAACTTTATTTGCTGGGGGCGCTCCCATATCCTCAATTTCATAACCTTTGTCATCAGTCCAAATTCTTGCACGATATAGCTTGGTAGTAGCATCAATACTAACCTTACATGAGTCCAATATTTCTTTAAATATGACCGCATTAAACTCTTTTGTATGAAAACGATTCTCTTTCTTTAGTTTTTCAGAAAACTCTTCCCATGTCAAAGTACCTATAAAAGAAACACTATTTTTCTTATCACTTGTTAGAATGAGCGGTTTATTAAGATATACTGCATAATCGTCATACTCGGAGCCCATAATTTCTTTCAAAAAATCCATTATTTGGGAATGCGACAAAACGAAAACATTAAGCTCTTCTGACAATAAATCCCCAATGAAGCGCCCATGCATATCAGATACCTCTTCAACAGCATGATAGACAGTAATAATACTTATAAGATATGTTTTAAAAGCCTCTGCATTAGCAGAACGCAAATCCATCAAAGCTACATTAGCTTTCCCACAGAAGTCACACTTTCCCTTTTCCTCATCAGTCGTTTGAAGCAAGGAGGCTATATGAGCATCAGCAAAACAATAGCGGCAGCACTTCATAATTCAGACTTATCTAGAAATCTTCCCATTAATTCCAAATGATGCATAAGTGAAAGTTTTTTGGCCATACCCAAGCCCGGATAAGCACCTCTTTCATAGTAATCCAAAAACGTCCGCAAGGCGTCAGTCATATTATCTTGCCCCTCTTGAGAATTAGTCCACTGCTTCAACGCCTTAAGGGCCTCGTGAAATTTACCTGCTGGGTTTTGAATATCCTCATTTGATGCTGAAACAAAATGCTTTATTCTTAAGCTGTCATTAACATCAAAATAAACGATATGAATCGCCACCGCGAAAGGAGCAAAGCCTCCTTCTTGGTAACTTGAACCCAAAATCGAGTAATCTGCAAAACCTGCATAATATTCTTCTTTGTAATACAAATGGTCATCAGAAAAAAATTCATCAGCATTTGCGATATAATCGGAATTACGCTCTTTTTTATTAAAATAGTTACTATTCACGGCTGGGTGCAGGTAATTGACCGAAAGGTATCGGTTAATAACGATAAATTGATGCAGAGCTCCCCATCTGCATTATCGAATAC
>JAWXTZ010000155.1:0-4148 GCA_044433085.1 Akkermansia sp. | reverse complement strand
CCCGCGTAGCTATCGGGAGCTGCTTCATCATAATGCAAAAGCATGGGTGCCGCTTGTAAATAAAATGAAGAGCCGAAAACGAAAAGCAGTGATAGGTATTTTTTCATACTGAGGGGGCTTTGCAAAATTAGGCGGGATGAGTTTTGGAAGTAAAATGAGTGAAAATTTGGGGCTTGAGGGGCGCAAATAGCAACTATTTGCGACACGAAAGCTACAAATTGGCACCGTTTTACGACAAAAATCGCTCGATTGGCGTCAATCTCTAATTTTACTTTGCCTCAGTGCTAATTTTGCAAGGTCCCCTTAAGGTGTTAATTCACACGCAAGATGCCGAAAGACGGCAAGCTGCATCTTTTAACCCTAGCAAAATAGAATCATAAGTCAAGCAGCTTTTTTGTTGACGCTGCCACTAAGGCTTGCTAGAGTAAGGCATGGTAAGCCCTTCTCCTAGGCCTAATTTAACGCCCGTTGTGCCCAAAAAGCTACGAGCAGAATACAGCCTCGTGCTGCTCATTCGTCTGCTCATAGGGCTTTGCGCGGCTTGGTTTCTTTGCCTCTTTCAGAAGGCGGAGGCCATGGATGAACTCATGATGAGTGTGGCCTTTTTCGCCTTTTTCTTCACCCCCATCATCGGCATTTTCGCGCGTGAATGCTCAAGAGTGTGGCTCAATATCATCAGCGCGGCAAGCATCATCATCTACCTCATCTATCACATCTGTGTGTTAGCCGAGCTCAGCGATTCTGCACAAGTTGGATCGAGTAGCATGCTGCTCCTGCCATTGGGGGTTCTGCTCATGAATGCCCGCATCAGCTGCTGCCAGCTCGGTCCCGTAAGCACCATGGGCAAGCGGCTTAACCTGAGCCTCGACCCCCTGCCCCTCGGGGCTTTGGCAGGGCTGCTGCTAGGATTACTCCCCTACTACGTGCTGGATGGCGCGATTGCTTGCACCGCCCTCGCTTTGCTCATCAAGCAAGCCAAGCAGCGCAAGGCCGAAGTCATGCCTTGGGATGCCGAACGCTCCATCATCAAGCGCGCCTTCATCTGCCTCTGCTCCTTCATCCCCATGCTTGCGGGCGTGGGGACCATCTGCATGCTCGATGAAATCCACCAGAATGAACTGAGTGCCTTCCCCCTCTTCCTGATGGCGCCTCTGCTGATTGACATCGGCTTTGCCCACAGCCGCCAAGCCCTCAAAGAACTTTACCAAAACCCAAAGCGGGGCATCCTTAAACTCTGCGCGCTCGCGCCACTGGGCATCATCCTCGCGGGTAACAGACTCTTTCCCTGCGCGGAAGCAACATTTCCTGAGCTCGTGATGATTCTCATCGCCACCATCTTGGGGCTTTGCCTCGGCACCCCCCTGCTCTACGCCAAGGGACAAAAGAAGCTTGCCATCCCCGCCGCCCTGCTCGGCGCCGCAGCCTGCGCTCTGTGCATCTTCGTCACGCCCCACATCGCGCTCCTTCTCCTCGCCTGTTTTCTCTTAGCTGGGCTCAACACCTACCTTTTCAGCCAAGGCTGTGCTAAGCTCACAGCCCCCGCCATACAAAGTGCGACAAACTACTACTTCTTCGCGATTGCCTGCGTCCTCTTTTTCACCTTCATCGGTCCCATCATCTATTAAGCCTCAAATCGCCCAAAAAACGATACCACCCGAAAAAAAAGAGTCCCTAAAAAATGGTGCCACTCAAGATAAATGATTAATCATTTGAAATTTACAACGAAAGTCCGCCCTTTTGTCCCCGCCCAAACACCACAGCTAATATAACGCATTCCCTTAGAAGAGGATACACAACACCCTGCCTCAATAAAAGCAATTCAACAAACAACTCAAACTGATATTTAAGCTTTTATGCTTGATTTAGCTAGAAGGACGGTGTAGTCTAAAACAATGGGACGATTAAAAAGACGAGATTTAAAACGTGGCATTTATCATGTCTACAACAAAAGCACTAATCACATGTGGATACTGGAAGAGGATGAAATGAAAGACCGATTTCTCAATCTATTGAAGCATTTTGCTCTTAAATACCCAGTCAATATATATCACTACTGCATCATGAGTAATCACTTCCACTTAGCCATTGAAGGTGATATTAAAAACATCTCAAAATTTGTGGGTGCTCTTTGCTCCCAATATAGCAGGTACTACAGAGATGTAACAGATACGGGTCGAGGGCCAATTTGGCAAAGTCGCTATCACAGTGTATTCGTCCAGAAGGAGGGATATTTAAGCCGCTTGGGCCGCTATATCGAACTTAATCCCGTACGAGCCAAAATCATTAATCGCAGTCAGCTATCAGACTACAAGTGGTGTTCTGCCAAAAACTATTTAAAAGGAATCAAGGACGTCCTAGTAAAACCAATTGCTCACCCCTTTTATCGAACGGCTGATAGATATTCTGAAAATCATATGAAAAGGTACGCCGACTACTTATGCGTACCTTATGAAGACTACGAAGAGGATATTCGACTTTTTCGCAGTAATGCAACACAAATAGGGGATGCCAATTTTTTAACAAGACTCGTTGCAGGAATAAGTGATCGAGTTCAATTACTGAAAGGTCGCCCCAAAAAAGCTCAATCATGAAGCCATCATAAACGAAAGTCCGCCCTTTCACGCCTGCGAAGCCTTGGCGCAGCATCACCCTCAAAGGGCGGACTTTCGATACAATCCACGAAGTATGAATCATTTACCTAGAGTGGCACCAATTTTTAATGGTGCCACTCTAGATAATCGACTTACGCCTAAACCCTTACAACGAAAGTCCGCCCTTTTAAGCCTGCGAAGCCTTGGGCAGCATCACCCACAAAGGGCGGACTTTCGATACAATTCACGAAGTATAAGTCATTTACCTAGAGTGGCACCAACTTTTAATGGTGCCACTCTAGATAATTAACTTACGCCTAGCCTTTTACAACGAAAGTCCGCCCTTTCAAGCCTGCAAAGCCTTGGGGCAGCATCACCCTCAAAGGGCGGACTTTCGATACAATTCACGAAGTATAAGTCATTTACCTAGAGTGGCACCATTTTTTTTGTGCTGCAGCACAGCTTTGCTAGTTACCACGCGAAGCATTTTCGCAAGCTGCCCCAACTGCAACTGGTGATGGGGCACCGCGACTGCCAGCTTTTGCTCACGCGCTACGTCAATATGCGAGGCATTACCAAGCAAGCCGCTGCGCAGTTTTGGGCCATAAAATTCTGTTAATAAATGATTATATTGAGAAAATTTTCACAGTTTTATTGTGATTTAAAGTCTAATTTTCAGGCTTTAGCTTCTATTTATTTCAAACGATTGCATAAAAATATTTTAATTATTTATTGACAATACGAGGAATTTACTTTATTTTGTAATTGTGATTTACATCACAATAGAAAGAATAAAACCAGATGACAAAAAAGAAATCAGACACAATTCTACAGCCACTTGTCGATAGCACTGCAGCACTTGATGCGCTCATTGCACGAGTTAAAAAAGCACAGGCTCTTTTTGCTAATTACTCTCAAAATCAAGTTGACATCATCTTTAAAGCGGCAGCTCGCGCGGCTAATTCAGCCCGCATCCCTTTGGCGCAATTGGCTCATGAGGAGACAGGCATGGGCATTGTGGAGGACAAAATCGTGAAGAATCACTTTGCCTCCGAATATATTTACAACAAGTACAAGTCTTGCAAAACTTGCGGGGTGATTGAGGAGGACCTCACCAATGGGGTGCGCAAAATTGCCTGTCCCATTGGAGTAATTGCGGGTATTGTCCCAACGACGAATCCGACCTCGACGGCTATTTTTAAGGCGCTCATTTGCTTAAAGACGCGCAATGCGCTGATTTTCTCTCCGCACCCTCGGGCGAAGACCTCGACGATTGCCGCCGCGAAGACGATTTTGGATGCAGCGGTGGCAGCTGGCGCCCCTGCGGATATCATCGGCTGGATTGATGTTCCCTCCATCGAGCTGTCGCAACAGCTGATGAATCACCCCAGCATTGACTGCATTCTTGCCACGGGCGGACCGGGTATGGTGAAGGCCGCTTATTCCTCTGGCAAGCCCGCCTTGGGCGTGGGCGCTGGTAACACTCCTGCCGTTATTGATGAGACGGCGGACATCCCCACGGCGGTCTCGTCCATCCTGATGTCGAAGACCTTTGAT
>JAWXTZ010000154.1:0-4221 GCA_044433085.1 Akkermansia sp. | reverse complement strand
GTGATATTACCCTTGATTTGCTTAACTTCGATAGCACGATTGCGGCTGGTACTTACGATATTATCACAGGTGTCGGATCCTTGACTTGGGATGACATCACCTTGAGCGATGACATGCAACTTGCCATGGGTGATTTTGTGGATGCTTACAAGGAACTTGAATGGTCTGCAACAAATGGAACTTTGCAGTTGATTGTGACATCTGTCATCCCATCCCCAGATGATTTGTCTTGGGTAGGCGGCGCAGGTACGCTAGATCATCCTATCGTTTGGGATGATACCGAATCAAACTGGACAGGTACGCCTGATGGTTGGGAAGGTACCCTTATTCCTGGCAATAGCACAGATATCAGCTTTAATTTGTCCGACTCGACCTACATCAGCCTCGATGGTGCAAAGGTGGTGGAAGATACGGTGGTCACCAATGCGGGGGCTGGCGCGGTGAGTTTGAATTTGAGTGGTGATGCCTTGACCACGGATAGCTTGACCAGCACTGGTGTTGATATTCATCTTAGCAATACGACGAAGGTGAAGGGGGCTACCACACTGACTTCTGCCGACTTGACCGTGGCAGCTACAGGTTTGCTGACTACAGATAGCCTTAGTGCGGATGCGAGCTCTAGCATTGTTAATGCTGGTGTCACGACTGTCACGGGTGCCTTGACCGCCGAGGCTGTCACCAACTCGGGTTCCTTGAGCATTGGTACAGGCTCTGACATTACTAGCTTGACTGGTGATGGTGTGTTGGTGGTGTTAGCTAAGTCCAACGCGTCTGTTGAGCGTATGGAGCAAGATGGTCTTACCCTTAAAGATGGTGCTAGCTTGGTTTTGGGCTCTGCCGATACGAGTGCAGAGACAACAAGTGTCAAGGTGCTGACTAATGCTGGTAGCATCACGTCGAGCAATGCGCTTGAAGTTGAGACGAAGACTGATGTGGGTGGTGATGTCACGGCCCCTGCTTTATCGCTTCAAGCGGGTTCTACCTTCAGCGATTTGTTGGTGGATAGCTTGACGATTGAGGGTTCTATCACAACGGGTGTTGCCGCGTTGACGGTGGACTCGCTGGCGGTTCAAGCGGCTGAATCAATCTCTCTTGATGTGACGAGCTTTAGCAGTGCTTGGGATAATGGTACCTACACCATCATTGCGGGTGATTCTTCCTTGGCATGGTCTGATGTGAGTGTCAGCCAAGCGATGTTGGATGTGGCCTCTGCTATTGCTGCCCAAGATCGTGTGGTTCAATGGAATGATTCTGGCGATAGCTTGCAGATTGTCATTTTGGCAGGTTCCCCACGCTATTGGTCCTCTTCGACTGATTACTCAATCATGATGGATGATGGGCAAGCGGTTGATGGTAGTGAGCGAAGTCTCTTTGTCAACAAGGAATCAGGCGAAATTGTCAGCTACACCAACTTCCAAAATGTCGTAGGGATTCAAATTGATGCTGATGCCAAGATTGACCTTTCCATCTCTCTTGCGCCAGAAGCTGGTCAGACCTTGCAACTCCAAAATATGACAGGTGTTGCTGGTGCGACCTTGAGCTTGGTTGGTACAGATGCCGCTACTCATACGGCCACATTGAGCAATACTGGGGCAACGGTTGCTAACAATGCGATTATTGCTACGGATATTCAATTGAATGTTGAAAATGCTGGCGGTGCATCCTTAACGCTGGGTAGCTTGCAACTTGATGGTGCCTCTGTCAATATTGTTAGTGGCGCGCAGTTGATTTTGGGTTCTCTTAGTGAAGTTGCTGGTACAGTCAACACGCTGGTCAATGATGGTCAGTTGACCTTACAATCGGGTCAGGTAAGCACGCTTGTCTTAGCTGGTTCGGGTAAGACGATTATTGCCAAAAATTCGAGTGTTGGCTTGGGCTGCATTGATGATGTTGCCATTGAGTTGCAGTCGGGATCGACCTTGAACGTGAGCCAAGACTCCAAGCTTGGTGCCTTGACTGGTACGGGTACGCTGGATGCAAGTTCTGTCGTTCTGACGCTTGAAAATGATTTGACGACAAGTGCGACGGTTAAGGCGCAAGAGCTTGTTGTTCATGCCGATGTTCAATTCTCTGTTCTTTCATTGGGTACAGGTGCTAGCATCAGCTCAGCAGATGATAGCTTAAGTGTAACGAAGCTTGATGCCGCTGGTGCTAGCATTGCTAATGAGGGTACCTTGTCACTGGGTAACGCTTCTCATGTATCTGCAATTTCTGGTGATGGTAAGCTGGTTATCATGAAAGATGCCTCTGTTACGGTTGATTCTTTCACAAGCAGCTCGCTTCGATTGGAGTCAGGCAGTACCATCACCATCAACAGCGATGCTACTTTGATTGATTTGGTTAATCTGGGTACGCTTGTGATGGAAAACAATACCCTGACCTTGGGGGCTGCTGTGGCTTCTATATCCTCTGGTGTTGCGACGATTGCTTCCACGCCTGTTATGACGGGTTCTATCATTGCCAAAAATCTGATTATCAATGATGACCGTGCCATTGACCAGCTGACGGTCAAGGATAGTTTGGTGGTCAATAATAGTGGCTCGCTGAAGGTGAATGCCCTTAGCTCTGACAATGTGAATGCGGTGGTCTCTGGTACAGTCCAAGTGATTGGTGCTGGTGGTGATTACCAAGGCACTTATGTGGATGCGGTCATTGATTTGGCAGATTCTAGCACCACGCAAACTCTTGTGACGGGTGATTCGCTTGCCCTGACGGGTAGCGCAGGTTCCTTTGTGCTGAATGAAGGTGCTGCTTCGACTGCGCTTAAGTCCATCAACACCACTGGTGCTAACTTGGATTTGACTCATTTGGGTGCTACAAGTCTGGACTTGGGTGAAGCTTCCTCCTTAGCTGATGCCAGCTTGGCGATTGCCTTTGATGCGGCTGCCTTTGCCCGCACGGAAACGGCTCAAGTTGTCTTTACTGGCGCTGCGATGACGATGTCAAATGTCAATGTCGTTCTCTCTGCTTTGGATGAGTCGGTATTGAGCCAGTTGAAGGGAATTAGCAAGACGGAAGATGTTGTTCTGCTCGATTTTGGTTCAGCTGTTACCGCTACTGGTACAGATATTGAAATTGAAGGAAGCACCTTGAATAAGTACCTGAAGTCGGCTAAATTTGTCGGCAGTCAATTGCTTGTTGATGTGAATACGACCTTCTACGAAGATGCCATTGTCTCTGGCAACGGTGCCGCTGGTATGAAGATGATTGCTACCGTCTATGATTCTATCGATCCCCAGCGGGACCCAGTAGGAAAGTACACGGATTTAGCCAGTGCGATGGATTCCATCGACGATATGCTGATTGTCAACGACCATAATGGCGTCAACAGTTTATCCACAGCGATGGCTGGTGCTAGCACAACGGCTCTCGGTAGTGCGATGATGTCAGAGATTGAACGCCAATTGCGCTCTAGCAATAATCGCGCTCGAACCGAAGCCCAACCTGGTATGGGTGGCAAGGGTGGTAGTGCTTGGATTGCGGCAGAAAGCAACTTCGACCGTTTGGGTAACAATGGTACTTATGGTGGTCACCACTTCAGCAGCTACGGTGGTAGCGTGGGTATGGATTTAATGACGGGACGCGGCACCTCCTTCGGTGTCTCCTTCACCGCCATGCGGGGTGATTTAAGCAGCTCCATGGGTGATAGTGGAGATGGATCCCTGAATACCAACTTCATGAGCTTGTATGGCAAGGTTGTCAGTGGCAACTGGAAGCATAGCTACGCCATGAGCTTTGGCTGGGGTTCTGGTGACTTAGATCGTACGATTGCCCACGCCAATGGCTACTACAAGACATCAGGTGATAGTGATACTCATGCCTTTGGTGTCATGTACGAAGCGAGCTATGATGTCAGTGATACCTGGTCGATTTTGGCCAACACATCCTTGCAGAACAGTGTTGCTGGTGCTTACACAGAAGCTGGTAGTGATGCGGGCTTGAATGTCGGTAGACAAAGCAGTACGTGGGCTACCTTCGGTTTGGGACTCAATGCCGCAATGGAACTGGGCGAAACAGCCGTGAACCGCACATGCAGCCTCAACACGCGTGCCATGCTTAAGTTCTATGCTGGTGATACTGGTTCTGCTGCCGATGTTGGTTTTACAGCTGGTGGTGAGCAGGCCTATGTTCGTGGGACCGAAGCAGGTGCTGTCGCTATTGAGTTTGCCACAGGCTTAGTGATTCCCATTACGAATGAAGGCGATGACATCTTTGTCGATG
>JAWXTZ010000153.1:0-4251 GCA_044433085.1 Akkermansia sp. | reverse complement strand
GGGCGGTCTCCACCGAAGGATGGGCGGTCACCAAAGTCACGACGTGGGCGGTCTCCACCGAAGCCACCGCGACGTTCGCGGTCGCCACCAAAGGAGCGACGTTCACCACCGAAGCCACCGCGACGTTCGCGGTCACCACCGAAGGAGCGACGTTCACCACCGAAGCCACCGCGTTGAGCGCGACCGAAGCGACCGCGTTCACCACGTTCTGGTTCAAAGGCTTCACCTTCTTCAAAACGTGTAACGATGCCGAGTTCGGATTCTTCTTCCGTTTCAAAGTCAGCGGCATTAAATTCGTAGTTTTCCTCTTCCTTAGCGTCCTGTTGTTCAAAGGAAACAGGGCGTGGCTTGAAGACTTGCTTAGCACCGAGCAACTTGGCGCGACGCTTTGGATTGACGCCTGCCAATGCCACCTCTTCAGGTGTCAGCATCTTAGCGGTACCAGGTTCCAAATCACCACCCCAGAGGGAGCCGATGCGAACGCGCACGAGCTTCTTGACGCGGAGCCCGAGGCAGGAGAACATCTGGCGCACTTGGCGCTTGAGACCTTGCTCCAACACAACGGAAGCGCGACGTGCAGAGAGGCGGGAGACGTACTTTGCCTTGGCTTGCCCCTCGGGCAAACGAAGTCCCTTGAGCAATTGCACGAGGACGGAATTATCAAAGTTTTGATCAAGTGTGACCCAATATTCCTTTTCAATACCACCACTTGGGTGAGATACCTCTTGACAGAGAGCACCTTGATTGGTCATGAGCAAAAGACCTTCACTGTCCGCATCCAGACGACCAACGTAGTTTGTGTGACGGAACTTGGGGAGGAGGAGATCATAAATCGTACCCTTTGCACCTTGTGCTTCGCGACTGCAAACAAAGCCACGTGGCTTGTTGAGCAGCAGGACGATTTCTTCCATTGGTGTGGCACGACGACCATCAACCTTGATGAAATCGGTTGGCAACACGCGAACACCGGGGGTGTCAATGGCCTTACCGTTAACTTCCACACGACCTTCTGCAATCAAGCGGTCAGCAGCGCGGCGTGATTCATAACCGCAGGATGCTAAGAATTTGTTCAGGCGAATGGTGCCTTCTGTTGGATACTCAATGGCCTCGGCCTTTTGTTCCATGAATTGAGTGAAATCCTTGGGTGTATTATCGTCGGATTCTTCACTGTTGCTAGGGCAGTCTGCTGGAGCTGCGGCTTGGTTGCATGCGCATTCTGTAGTCTCTACAGCGGCGATGACTTCTTCGTGGGATTCTGCCTCGGCAGAATAGGGTGTGCTTTCTTGCATAATGTATTGTTCGTTGGTGCTCCGCTTTCGCGCGCACGCTTTTTTCTGTGGTCGTGGGATTATCCCTAAAAAAGAGCCATCCCAGCCACAGACTGGGAGGCTCTAAGAAAATGTTCAAAAACTGCTCGTAAGCAGATGGTGGTCGAATTAGGCTTCGAACTTAGTCTTAGGAAGACCAACAGGGCTTTGACCTTGCTTCCATTGACCACGATCCTTCATGAGCTTAACGCGTTCAAAACGCTTGAGGACGGAACGCTTGCCGCCAACGGAGCCAGTAGCCTTGAGTGTAGAGTGCTTAGACATAATTTTATTAGTTGAAATATTGATCAGGAACCGCAGTGTGCGGCAAGGTGTGACGTATTATAGTGATTTTTTAGGGATTAGCAAGACAAATTTTTACATTTCCTTCTTTTTTATTCCTACCCCAAAAAAAATAGCTTTACATGCACGAAGTGCATGCACCAGATAACGAGCCCTTACAATCATTCTAACTTGACCTCGCGAGACTGATGCTGTATAATCTCGCGCATGCCCGATGCGCCACAAGGCCCCACAGAACAATGGTCCTCTAAAGCAGGAGTTATCCTCGCTGTATCCGGTTGCGCGATAGGCTTCGGCAACTTCCTACGCTTCCCCGGTTTAGCAGCAGAATATGGTGGTGGTGCCTTCATGGTCGTCTACTTCATCGCTCTCTTCCTACTCGGCATCCCCCTCGCTTGGATGGAATGGACACTGGGTCGTCACGTGGGTCGCTACGGCAAGCACAGCGTGATTGCCGCTTACGAAAGCATTGCCCAATACCCGATTTGGAAGTACCTCGGACTCTCCAGCATGATTACCATCATGGCGCTGTCCATGTATTACCTCTTTATTGAAGGCTGGACGCTGGGCTACACCTACCACATGCTGATGGGTGATTTAAATTTATCCCAGCCTCAGCATTACAAGGATTTCTTTTTCAACTTCACAGGGCAAGAGTCGGATGGCTCCATCTTCCAGCTCGATAAGAGCAATGTCATCATCTTCACCCTCTTGGCCGTATCCGCCAACATCTACCTGATTTGCAAGGGGATTAGCAAGGGCATTGAAGCCTTCTGCAAATGGAGTGTCCCCCTGATGCTGGGTTTAGCCCTCCTCCTCCTCATCCGCGTGCTCACCTTGGGCACTCCAGATGCCACGCAGCCAGAACGCAATGTCGAGGCAGGTCTGGGCTACATGTGGAACCCTGATAAAACAATTTTAGAATGCACCGATGCCCAAGGCAACACCAGCACGCTGTCCATGCTGCCCGCAAAAAGCACAGCCCAGCAGCAGGAGCAAGCCCTACAAACAGCGCAAGCACAGCACCCCAACAGCGAGGTCAAGCTTGTACGCATCAGCTTTGCCCAAGGTCTCCTCAACCCCGAGTTATGGATCGAGGCGGTTGGTCAAATTTTCTTTTCCCTCTCCATCGGGGTGGGTTCTGTGCTGACCTATGCCAGTTATGTCAGCCGCAAGGAGGACATTGCCCTGAGCTCCCTGACCGCCAACATCGCCAACAGCATTGTGGAGGTGAGCATCGCGGGGATGATGATTGTCCCCGCTTCCATCTGCTTTTTAGGCATCACCGCCGCCGCTGGTGCCAGCGGTTACGCACTGGGATTTGAGGTCTTACCCCAAGTATTTGCGGCCATGCCTGCGGGTCAATTCTTTGGGCTTTGCTTCTTCGTCTTGCTCTTCATTTCCGCCCTTGCCAGCTCGGTTGCCGACATCACCGCCGTCACGGTCTTTTTGGAAGATTACTGGAACTTGAGCCACCGCCGCAGTCTGGCTATCATCATCACCCTCATCCTCATTGGCACGGGGCTCGTCTGCTGGTTCACCAGTGACAAGCTCATCGCCCTCAACACGCTGGACTTCTTCTTTGGCACCTTGACACTCTTTATCGCCTGCACCATCATGATCATCGTCTTCACCCGCACATGGGGGACGGACAAGGCGGTGGAAGAGCTTCAAGAAGGCGCCCTCATCAAGCTACCACGCGCACTGCCCTTCATCATGAAGTGGGTAACACCTACCATGCTGCTTGGCATCTTTGTCGCATGGCTCTACCAAACATTCTTTGAAGTGGCGAATCAGGACATCCAAAACATCATGCAGGGCAAACTGGGTGCCATCCTTCCCTTGGCTTGGGTTCTCCTCATCCTCCTATTCTTCATCGTGGTCATCGCCACTTCCAAAAACACCCAAACAAAATCATAAGCATGTCAACAAGCCCTAAGACGGATCAATGGAAATCAAAAATTGGAGTTGCCCTCGCTGTTGCAGGTAGTGCTGTCGGCTTTGGCAACTTTTTACGTTTCCCTGGGCTTGCGGCAGAATACGGTGGTGGCACCTTCATGCTTGCCTATTTTTGCTCACTGCTGCTCGTGGGCATCCCACTGAGCTGGATTGAATGGTCCATCGGTCGCCGTGCAGGACGATTGGGATTCCGCAGCACCGTCGGTGCCTACCAAGCGGGCACTAAGCACCCACTCTGGAAGTATTTTGGGCTGCTCAGCCTCATCACCTCCATGGCCATGGTCATGTACTACCTCTATGTCGAAGGCTGGGTACTGGGATACGCCTACCACACCATTTGCGGTCACTTGAAATTGGGAAGCAGCGGAGATTACACCACCTTTTTCGCCCAATTTACCGGTGCCAATGGGCATGGTCAAGCCTTCGACCTCGACCAAAGCTATGTCGTCATTTTTTACATCATCGTGCTGGCCGCTAACCTCTTCTTAATTTATCGAGGCATCAGCAAGGGGATTGAATGGTTCTGCAAATGGAGCATGCCCGTGCTCATCGGCATTGCGCTCATCATCACCGTACGCGTCCTCACCTTGGGAACACCCGATGCCAACTACCCCGACCGCAATGTGGAAGCAGGCCTTGCCTACATGTGGAATCCCGATAAAGTTGTCCTTCAAGAAAATGG
>JAWXTZ010000152.1:0-4297 GCA_044433085.1 Akkermansia sp. | reverse complement strand
CCCAAAAACGGCACCAGCAAGGAGAATTCAATCTAGCGAATTGCTCTACCACCTCTGGTGCTATATTGCCGCTATCTGGATTTCTGAAAAACGAGCAGTTATTCAGTAGTCATTAATTAAAACACCGTAGGCGTAGCTCTCTGAAGCTCCACTATAATTAACATAGATATCACCCGAAATTGTTTCGACATGCCCACCGTCGATTGTTTCGATACCAGCTGTATCACCTGTAGCATTAGTTACGCTGATGTTGCCAGCCATTTCACCTAAGGTGCCGCCATCGACATAGATGGCTTTGTTATCATCGGTGATGACGTAGTCATCGGTAATAAGGGTGACTTCTTCAGGTGCGAGAATTTCGAGAGTTGTGGTAATCGCCTCGGTATGGACTGATTCATAAGCAGCCATAGCGATACTACCAGATGCCAGTGTAAACACAGCAAAGCTTGTGCAGAAGCAAGCTTTCAGCAATTGAGATATCTTATAGTGAGTTTTCATAGTGAATTTAATTCAAAGACGTTGAGAGTCATGAATAATCATGAGTTAGGTGACTTGTAGCAAAAATCGCTTCATTATACAAGCTTAAATTTTAATTGTTAGGTGTTTATTTGCACTGCGTCAGATTCGCTGCACCCTTTCTTTCCTGAAAATATAAAATATTAGGTGCCAGTTTTGGCCACAAGCGAGGAATGGTAAGGGGGCACCTTCGATTAGTGCTTGGCACGCAGCATGGCTGCTGCATCTGACGCCAGTCGCTCTAAGGCTGGTTCTTTGCCGTGAATGGCTGGTAGCCCCCAAAGCGTGAATTCATTATGCGCGACAATGTTAAAATACATGCCGCGTAGACAGGTTAAGCACCATAACCAGTCACCGCGTGATAAGCTTGCGGGCAGTTGTGCTAATAAGGCTGATTCCCACGCTTGTAAGGCATAGGAATAGTGTGATTCATAGACGTCGTGCGTCAGTTCTGCGGATTCATAGCCCATTTTGTTTAAGAAGCAGAGCAGCTCTTCGCCTGTCACCAATTCGGCCTCATCCCAATGGGTGTATGGGGCGGCTAACCATGCGTAGAGCAAGCCCTCCAAGGGGGCGTTGGCCTCTTGCGCCTCCTGCAAGGCTGAGAGGCAGGCGCGGTTATAGGGTTCTGCTACATGGGCTAAGGTGTCTCTGTAAAGGTCTGCCTTGCTGCCAAAATGGTAGCGGATCAGCCCCATGTTCAGCTCGGCTGCGTTGGCGATGTCGCGCAGGGTGCTACCCTCGAACCCGCGTTCGGTGAACAGCAGGATGGCAGCTCGCATGATGTGAGCTTTTGTCTGTTCTGATTTGGACATGGAGCGCGCCATCAATCAGTACTTAGGTCCCCCATCCCGCAAGTTGTTTTCAATGTAGTCCACATCCAAATCATGGAACTTGGATTCATGCACTTTGTATTGCCGACCCGCAGCATTCTTCAGGTAGAGGATGTCTCGCTTTTGGTCAAAACGTGTGATTTTGGCAAAGATGACGCGTTTGCCATCTGCCGAGTGCCAGTCCCGAAATCCCTTGGCACGTAGCCCATCTTTATAATCTTCGTAGGACTTAGCAGCCTGTTCGATGCCATCCTTCAAGTTGGTCTCTAAGGCGGCGGCATAGCCATCAAACCCATCAATGAGGGTAACTACCTTTCCTTGGGGGGAAACGACGACGAAGGCGGGTTTACGCTTGAGCCCGTATGATTGTTGCATGCGCGCAATCTTGCGCGATTTGCTGCTGTCGCTGCTGCTGGCATGCACGTCATTCATGCCCTTGCCTGCGTCTAGGCAAAGGCAGACCGCCCTGTCCTTGGACCAATCGAGGAAATCGGGGCTTTGCAGCAGTTCGCGCCCCAAGAGTTTGCTTTTGGGGCTAAGGGTGGAATCATGAAACCAGACGAGCATGGGCAGCCCCCGCAGGCGTGCAATGCGCGATGCTTGGGCGGAATTGGTGAACCAATGTTGCCCTGTGCGCCTGTTTTCAAAAGCTTCGCTGATTTCGGTAATCTCCTCCTCGGGTGCATCGGGGTCGGTGAAGTAGACTTCCCCCTCGGCCCCATTGTCAATCTTGGCCAAATCTTCGGGCGTGGATACGTCATAGGTCGTTGCATCCACATTGCCACCTTGGGCAATGTAGTCGGCATAGCCGCCCGTCTGATCCTTGGTTTTGTCCTCGCTCACTTCCTCATCCGATGACAGCCCGAGCATGGAGCACGAGCTGAGGCAGAGCAGGGCTGTGCAGGTGAGGAAAAGCTGGAGAGGGCGGGAGTGTGACATAGGCGACAGCTGACAGGGTGGGGGCTGTGGATCAGCCCCGTTCTTCGCGCTTGGCGGCTAGCCATCCCGCCTCCATCTCATCAAGGCTCGCTTCGGCTAGGGATTTGCCCTGTGCCTTGAGTTGGCGTTCAAGGTAGGCAAAGCGGCGTTCAAACTTTTTGGTGGTGCGGTCAAGCGCCAGTTCGGGGTCAACCCCACGCTTGCGGCACAAATTGACGACACAGAATAAGATGTCGCCCAGTTCTTCCTCCACCTCGGGGGCATCATTGGGCAGGGGGGCGCACTCCTGAAGCTCGGCAATCTCCTCCTGCAACTTTTCGATGACTTGCTCGGGCGACTCCCAATCAAAACCGACCTTAGCCGCTTTTTTAGAGATTTTGGCAGCGCGCATCAGGGCAGGGAGCCCCTTGCCGCAGTTTTGCAGGTAGGGTTTATCCTCGATGGATTGTTCTACGCGCTTGATGGCATCCCACTGGGTGAGCACCCCATCGGTGTCGGATACTTGGGACGAGCCAAAGACATGGGGGTGGCGACGTACCAGCTTATCAGCAAGCTCGCAAGCCACATCGTTGATGTCGAAAACCCCGCGTCCTTGTGCCATGTCGGCATGAAAGAGAACTTGTAAGAGGACATCGCCCAACTCCTCCCGAAGGTGGGGGTCATCCTGCTCTCGGATGGCGTCAATGCACTCATAGCACTCCTCAATCATGTTGGAGATGATGCTCTCGTGCGTTTGTTCGGCATCCCAAGGGCAGCCACCGGGGGCGCGGAGGCGACGCATGACAGCAATCGCGCGCTCCATCTGGCGCTTAGGTTCCTTGCAGTGAATCATTTCATCATCGGTCATCATCACATTGAACAGGTTAGGGGGTGATTAGGAGCGGCGTGGGCGGCGGTCGCGACGACCGGGGCGGTCGGGACGACAGGCGCGGGCGCGACCTTGCGGAGTTTCATCGGGGCGACGGTCTCGACGTTCATTCGTGGCGCGACCAGCAATGATTTCATCAACATGCTCCACCAGTGACCATGAGACACGGCGGCGTTGATACTTGCGCCACAGCAAATCGCGCAGCGTCACCCAAATATCGGGGGAAAATTCATCAGGCTGAAACTCAACCTCATCACGTTGGGAGCGACCCAGCTTGGGGGCGCTCTCCAGCTGCCACCAGCCACCAAAATGAGTTGCCTGATAAATCAGCTTCTCACCATCTTCATTCTTATCTTGCCAAGAGAATACTTCCATAAAAAAAGGGGGGGATAACATTAACGCTTGCGACCCTGACGATTCATCTCATTGACATCCTCACCCATCGTTGGGGCGATTTGGGCTTGGTTGCCACTGCGGTTGAGGGAGACGATAATGGGTTTAGAGCGGTTGCCATCAACATCATACTTGTAGATGACGCGTTGAACAAGAACACCATCTGGGTTGGTGTACATGCGTTCTTCAATCAGGCGTGCGCTGCGGTCATAGCCATAGGACACCTTGTAGATGATTTGGTTATTGCTATCATAAATGCGGCAACCTACCAGCTGACCATACTTACCCTCAATGTAGTGGTTGGTGGCAACACGTTGACCACGGGGGGAGTAGGTGACACAATACATGCCAGGTGTGCCAGCTTGACGCTTGTAAATCGCACGTGCCCCATCGGGGTGACGCGTCACGCGAACCATATCGCGATCTTCGTTCGCGAGGTTGGGACTTTGAGCGTAGAGTGGGGATGCTGCGAGGGCGCAGAGGACACTCCATTGAACAAGCTGATTGAGACGACCTTGCATGGGGACATTCTACCGTGAAGGGTGGTGGAAGGCAAGCTCATTATTTGGCGTGAACGCAGTATGAACACTTATCCCAAATAAATACTGAACGGTTTAAATGATTTAGCGCTACGATGCGCAGCATCGTGACTGGGTGTCCAGAGGGTCGAAGACCCTTTGGTGGGTCTTGGGCAAAGCCCAAGTCGGGTCTGGGCTGAAAGCCCAGCTGGCAGAGCCAGTCGCCCAAC
>JAWXTZ010000151.1:0-4316 GCA_044433085.1 Akkermansia sp. | reverse complement strand
GAGTTTAGTGAATAGCAAACCCGAGAGAAGTTTTTCGAGAGATACACAATACATACGAAAAAAGGCGCGAGGATTTATTAAGAATAAAGTTGGGAGACCACCAAAGAAAAAGGAGCAAAAGGTAGAGGAAGAAGATCGTCCACAGCTGTTAAACTGCGGACAAGGAGAAGCTTCTTATTATGAACTAGTTGGGTGATTTCAAGCCCTTAAGTTTACAGCATTGGCATGGCACCTATTTAGGCAATTTATCTAGACTGGCACCTATTTAGGCAATAAACGATAACAATTTACCTAAGCCTCATTCACAAGACAATTCAAGCAGCGCGGCATTCACTTGCCGCGCTGCTTCTTTCTTGTTTTTTGGGGCTGTTTTGGTTATTATGGGAAGCATGGCGGTGAATCGGGATAAGGTGCAGCAATTGCGTTTGCGGATGGCGCAGCTCGGGGTCTTGGATAAGGACTTGACCGAGAGTTTTGTGCGTGGTAGTGGCCGCGGTGGGCAAAAGATTAATAAGACGAATAATTGTGTCTGCCTGATTCATGAACCTTCGGGCTTGGTGGTTCGTTGCCACCGCGAGCGGGAGCGTGAGACAAATCGCTTTTTAGCGCGTCGTGCTCTTTGTGATGAGTTGGAGTTTCTTCAGTCTGGTGTTCGCCCTGTTGCTAGGCGTGACTCGTCGGGGCGTAGTAGTTCTCGTCATATTACTGTCACGAGGCGTAAGCTGGGGAATCATGATGCCTCGCAGGATGATTTGCCTTTGCCCTTGCCCGATTTGAGTGACTTTGCTGATATTTATAATTTGGATGCTGATGGTCATCAGCGCGCTTAGCTTTTTAGCTTTCTAGTTTTCGAAGGTCAACGAGTTCGGGGCGTGTGCTCTGTAGGGCGAAGTAGAGTCCGACGAGGGAGAAGCTGGCGTAGAGCACGCTGACCCAGATGTGGTGGTGGGGCAAATCCATGACGAGGCTGCTTGCCCATGCAAGTAGCCCCCCAATGATGAAGCCTATGCCTTGCGACATGCCTGAAAGGGCGATGGTGGTTTCGCTGTCAGCTGAGCTATCGACGATGAGGGTCATGCCAAGGGTGAAGAGTGCCCCAAGCCCTAGCCCTAAAAAGATGGTGAAGAGTGGCCAGTAGTTGACGGGTCCATTGAGTAGCAAGCTGCTGGCGATGATGGTGGTGGTGATGCTGATGATGATGGTGGGTTTGCGCCCGCCCAGCGTACGCTCCAAGCGCAGGTAGAGCACGGAGCTGGGTATCATGAAGGCGGTGTTGATGGCGAGGATGATGCCTGCTTCTTCCAGCGGCAGTCCGCGTTGGCGCATGAGGGTGGCAATCCAGACGATGAGCAACCACGCCCCCGCCACGCGGGTGATGTAGTACAACGTAATCATCCATGCTTTGCGGTCGCGCAGCAGGGGTCTGATGCGGGCTTGGACAATGTGGTGTTTGCCTCGGTCTGGTTCGGCAAAGGTAAGTTCAGCCCAAAGGACGGTGGCGAGCAGCAGCGGTAGCCCCCAGAAAAGTAGCCCAAGTTGCCAGCCCCCCAGTGCGATGGCGATGGGGTCGGCGCTACCCGAGCCGATGGCGGTGCCCAAGCTGATGCAGGCGGTGTAAGCCCCCATCATTTCGGGGCTGCGCTTGGGAAAGACCTCCTTAACGACCCCAAGGATGACCGATCCGGTGATACCCAGCCCAAGCCCGATGCAGGCCGTCCCGCCAAACAGCCCCGTAATGCCCCCATAACTGCGCCAAACGACCCCCACCATAGCGAGGGTCAAGGCGTAGATAATCAGCACGCGCGGGCGAATGAAGGCGGTGAGCCGCGAGCCGATGGGTGCCGCCACGCCTAAAATCATGACAGGCAGCAGGGCAAAGAGGCTGCTATCGGCAATATCCAGCCCCAAGTCCTTCATCAGGAAGACGAGCAGCGGGTTAGCTGCCGCAAAGGACATGCGCAGGTTAAAGCTAATCAGCAAAAAGACAATGAGGAAGTGCACATGGTCGCGAACAGGGGGCGTTTCAGCAGGCATAAAGCTAGCTTATGCCCCAAGTCTTATTGGTGCAAACTAACTCTCCAACTGATTTTTTAGCTTGGTGTTGCTGGGGCTGCTGGAGGCTTTAAATTGAAGCTCGCTGCGGGCGGGGAGGATGATTTCTTCCTTTGTGCTGGGGTGGAGGAGGCGTCGGGCTGCTTTTTTTTGGTGAAAAAAGCTGCCGAAGCCGCGCAGTTCGATGCGTTCTTGCTGGCTGGCTTCAGCGATGCTGCTCAGGACGGCATCCACCGCTGCTCGGGCGCTGTCGCGGGTGCTGCCCATGCCCATGTTGCGCTGGACACGCGCGATGAGCTGGGTTTTATTCATGGCGATTGATTATTCGTGTTCACGGCTTGTGGAGGGTGCCGCAGTGGTGCGCTGACGCGTTTGCGACGGTGGAATAGAGCGCGGCTTCGCCGCGTGGATTGAGGGAGTCGAGTAACTGGCGTAAACACCTTGCTATGTTTGCTAGGCGGGCTTGTGTTGATTTGTTTTTGTTACTCGACTCATCAAGAGCAAGCTCTTGGTGAAAGTTGTCTGACGACATCTTGGGACGCTGTCCCAAACCCTGCTCGGGCTTTGCCCGAGACCCACCGAGGGTCTTCGACCCTCTGGACACCCAAGGTGCTGCGCACCCTTAAACTTTTTTAATGGCCTTGGTGCCCCATTCGCTACAGGTCCAAGTTGTGCCATCTTCGCTGGTGAAGATGCAGACGCCACCTGTGGCGACTTTGATGTCATGTTCAGCGCAGAAGGCAGCATAGTCTCCTGTGATGCTGGGGGCAAAGCGGATGGTGCCGTTGGAGGAGACGCAGAGCAGGGTTTCGCCCTCTGCGATGCTGTCAGCTAGCTCTTGCCAGTTCTTGCAGATTTGCTCCACATCGACCTGCCAGCCATTGGGGACGAT
This sequence comes from Akkermansia sp., assembly GCA_044433085.1. GTDB lineage: Bacteria > Verrucomicrobiota > Verrucomicrobiia > Verrucomicrobiales > Akkermansiaceae > Akkermansia. The sequence goes on along the minus strand of JAWXTZ010000151.1, from coordinate 1,372 downwards.
GGCTTCTGTGTTCCATCGTTCGATTTCTTCCTTGCCGAGTTGCTGGATGTCTTCATTGCTCATGCCACAGGCGCATTTGCCTGTAGCGGCACAGATGCGTTGACCGAGTTGCAGTTCAACCACGTCTTCGGTCTTGTTTTCATCGGGGCCGTAGTCCACTTCGATAAAGCGGGCATCGGGGGTGATGGGGCAGCTGCAGCCCAGTTCTTCCGCAGCTAATTGGGCGGTGCCCATGGTGCGTTTAAGCGGGGCGGCAAGGATGCGGTCGGGCATGAGTCCCTTGGCGAGTAGGTATTTGCCGACAGCGCGACCGCGTGCTTCTTCAACGAGTTCGAGGTCGGTGTGGGCGCCTACGCGGGTGGGGCTTTCCCCTGCGCGGAAGGTGTTGCCGTGGCGGGCGATGATGAGTGTTTTCATAAGTGTTGTCGTGGTGAATTAAACGATGTCTTCTTCGATACGAAGTTTGTCGATGATGTATTGCTTGCGCTCTTCGCTGTTATCGCCCATGTAGAAGCGCAGGATTTGCTTGAGGTTGTGGGCGCCCTCCAGCGTGACTTTATCCAAGCGGATGTCGTCCCCGATGAATCCCTTGAACTCATTGGGCGAGATTTCACCCAGACCTTTGAATCGGGTGATTTCCGCCTTTGCTCCGAGTTTTTTGAGGGCTTGCAGGCGCTCTTCCTCCGAGTAGCAGTAGATGGTCTGCTTTTTGTTGCGCACGCGGAAGAGTGGGGTTTGCAGGATGTAGAGGTGTTCCTCCTGAATCAACTCCTTGAAGTACTGGATGAAGAAGGTGAGCAGCAGCAGGCGAATGTGCATGCCGTCCACGTCGGCATCGGTCGCGATGATGACTTTGTTGTAGCGCAGCTCTTCCATGCTCTTGTCGATATTGAGGGCGAGGTGCAGGAAGTCCAGCTCCTCATTGCGTCGTTCTTCAAAGAGGGTGGCGCGCTTCATGCCGTAGCAGTTGGCGGGCTTGCCACGCAGGGAGAAGACGGCCTGTGTCTCGGCATCGCGCGCGGTGGTGATGGAACCAGAGGCGGAGTCACCTTCGGTAATAAAGAGCATGGTTTCCTCTGCCCGCTTATGCTTGGTGTTGTAGTGGGCACGGCAGTCGCGCAGCTTTTTGTTGTGGATTTTGGCCTTCTTGGCGCGCTCCTTAGCGACCTTGCCGGTGACGCCTGCGACCTCCTTGCGGGTCTTTTCGTTCTCCTTGATTTTGTCTTCAAGGGCGGCGGCGATGTCGGGGTGCTTGTGCAGGTAGTTGTCCAGCTCCTTGGCAAGGAAGTTGCCGACGAAGGTGCGGATGGTCTCCTTGTCGGGTGCCATGGTGTTGCTGCCGAGCTTGGTCTTGGTCTGGGACTCAAAGACG
>JAWXTZ010000150.1:0-4352 GCA_044433085.1 Akkermansia sp. | reverse complement strand
GGTAGGCATCCTTACGATGCTGTTAAAATGCTCAAGATTATCATCTTGCAATCACTCTATAACTTGAGCGATGATGAAATGGAATTCCAACTTAACGACCGCATTAGTTTCATGCGCTTTTGTGGGATTGACGCATGCGATAAAATCCCAGATGCCACGACGATATGGCGTTTTAAAGAAAGTTTAGGCGAAAAGGGGACACGCGCCCTTTTCGATGATTTTGAAGGTCAAATGGTTGATGCAGGACTTCGCTTTTCAGCTGGAAGCATCATTGATGCAAGCTTTGTAGAAGCCCCAAGACAACGCAACACGCCCGAAGAGAACACTTCGATTAAAGAAACAGGCAAAGCTCCAAAAGAATGGAGCTCGGCTAAGAAACGGCAAAAAGATGTTGATGCACGTTGGACAAAGAAGGGCGAACAAACTTATTATGGCTATAAGCACCATGCCATTGTTGATACTTTCACCAAGATAATCACCAACCATCAGACTACATCGGCAAATGTACATGATATCGAGCCTCTCGTAGATTTGGTGCAAGAAAACACCCATTACATCTTAGCTGATAGTGCCTATCTGAGCCAAGAAAAAGAAGCTCAATTAGCAGACAAGAAGGTTAAGCTACATGCTGTTAAGAAACGTAAGAGGGGGCAGGATAAGCTAAGCGAAGAGGATAAAGCCTACAACAAGACGGTTTCAAAAGTGAGATGCCGAGTTGAACACGTGTTTGGAGCAATCAAGCAAATGGGAGGCGACTACGTTAGGAGTATAGGTCTTAAAAGATGCAAGCGATTTGTCAATTTAGTAAGCCTAAGCTACAACATGAAAAGATTTGCCTATCTATGCCGTGTAGGACACCTGTGCCCTAATCGTTGAAACAGAATGCAAATAGAATAAATATTACCCACAAATCAGCCAAATTCAGCGAAAATGAAACAGCAAAACTCAAAAAATACGCTTATTTGAGCAAATAGAGCCGCAAACATTTTAATAAGCGACTCAAGGGTGGCTACAGACTAATTTTGCAAGGTCCCCTTAATCCAAGGCAGCCTTGAGGCGAATCTCGTAGCCAAAGATATCCGTGAACAAATCGCCCTTGGATGCTAAGGCGAGGTTCTCCATAGTCAAATCCTGCATCTTGGGGACAACCAAGTCGATGCTCTTACCGCTGACGAGCACTTGGAAGTCGCCAATGCGCGCATTGTGGGCACTCTCCATGGCATCAGCCACGCGCAGCAGGGCTGATAGCTTTTGGACACGCATGCGGTCGCGCTCCTCCAACTCGGCAAAGAAACGCTTACGCGTGTTAGGGGCACCATGTCGGTGGTAGCGGGCCAACAGCCCCACAATCTCCACATCTAAGCGGGAGAGACCAAATAACTCGGAATTCAGAATGATATACTGACTGTGCTGGTGGTGCTGCTTCGGGTTAATGAAGGTGCCAATCTCATGCAAGATGGAAGCCGCATTCAGCAGCAAGCGGTCGTGGTGATCCAACTGGTGCAAGTCCTGCAACTCATCAAACAGCTTGCTGCTCAACTTACTCACCTGCTTGCCATGGTCAGGGTCAGCACGGTAGCGGTCAGCTAACAGCGAGGCAAAATGCAAGACCTCCTTCTCCAAAATGAGACGTTGAGCTTGGGTTGGCATCAGGCTGACCATGTAATTCTCTTGACGGTCATGACCACCAATGATAATTTGGCTGGAGCTTAACCGCTCTGAAGCCTGCTTGATAAAGGTCAAACTAGGCAGCAGCGTAAAGACATTTGCGTAATCCAAACCAAACTTATTAATGCGCTTGCTCGTGCTGCAACTAGCTACATCCTTGGTGAAGGCGGTGATTTGCTCCAGTGAAACGGTAGCATTCTCATCAGCCAGCCCCTTGATGCTCTTGAACTCGGGGGTCAGGAATAGCAGGGCATCAAACTTATCTGGGCAGGACTCCTCACAATCGTAAACCAATTGGTCAAGTGCACCACGAATGTGCGAGCGAATCAGGGTGTGCTCCTCCTCCTTTGTTAAGGAATCATTGAGGTGCAGCGTCTCAACCATGCGAGATGTGCCCATGCGGTAGCGGGCATAAAACTTGATGCGCCCCTGCTCATAGCTCATCACGCGCGTGTTACCTGGGCCCATGTGCAGGACAAGTACCCGCTTTTTCTTCAGCTCGGGGTACTTGGAAAGCACACGTTGGGTCTGCAAATAAAGCACACGTGTCATCTCCCCATCATCCATCACCTGCAAACGCAGACCACTGGAGACGCTCAAGCGGTTGATGAGGGTGTCAATGTTCTCCACATCCATAAAGATGTTAGAACCTAACAGGTGAACCTCGACAGGACCTGCAAGCTTGTACTCCTCAATCAAGGCCAAATAATCATCCAAAATCTTCGCACAACGAGCCATCGCTTGGCGAGAAATCTTACCCGAACGAAAAATCTCCTTTGATAAATCAAGAGGTTGACTAAGCTGGTCTAAAACCAGCAAATCCGCACCATCTTCACGTTGAGCAACCAGCATGGAAAGCGAGCTGGCTCCCATGTAAATGATTGCTTGGACATGGACCATTTCATTTCTTTTACGACGAGGTGCGGCAGGAGACATATTCGTAGGGGGGGAGTTGGGGTTTGGGTAGGGGGGGGCTTAGTCTTTCAACTTCAGAAGGACCTTACCAGAGCGGTATTCCTCCTGCGCCTTGAGAGCAGCGCTTTGGATATCATCAATTGAGTAAACAGAATCAATCGCTTGGGTCAACTTACCAGCAGCCATGATATCCGCCAAGTGCATGTACGCATCAAGCACTTGCTCGTGGGTGGCATTCTTGACCCATTGGGTGCACCAGAGACCACGAAGCGAAATATTTTTAAAGATGAGGAAGCCATTAGGCACCTTGATGCTCTTCTTGCTCATGGCGCCAAAGGTGACCATGGTACCAGCAGGGGCAAGCATATCCATCAGGCGTGTTGCGCTGTCACCACCAACGCAGTTGGAGGCGAGCTTAGGGCGAACACCACCCGTGGCGGCAATCACGGACTTGACCAAATCAGCATCATCTTCACCCACCACGATGTCAGCACCGAGGGACATCAACTCATCACGCAGCTCATCTGGCTTACGAACAATGTTAATGGAGCGAAGACCCATGGCCTTGCAAAGTTGAATCACGCAACGACCCACGCCAGAATTAGCTGCATTTTGAACAACCCAATCACCTTCTTGAAGTGTGACATACTGGGTCAAGGCAAGCCAAGCGGTCAGGGGGTTCACCTTGAGCATGCAAGCCTGCATGGGGTCAACCTGCTGGGGAATCTTGATAAAGTCGGCAGCTGGTGCGCAGAGGAACTGGGCCCAAGCACCAACTCCATTGAGGAGAATGACCTGATCACCCACTTGGTAATCGGGGGATTGGGACTGCTTGACGACACCAAAGCCCTCCAGACCTGCAACTGAGTCGGGGAATTGAGGCTTAAGGCCATAGACACCCTGCACGAAATTGATATCGGCGGGGTTAATGGGGGCAGCCAGCATCTCGACGAGCAATTCGCCATCAGCAGGAGTAGGGATTGGGGCGGTAGCGACCGAGAGGACATCCTGAGGTTGTCCACATTGATTGAATTGAGCGTAGCGATTCATGAATGTATTATACGCTGCTCAATCACCTCAACGCAAGAATGAAGTTGTGACGTAATCGTCAACAAGCGTGCCGCTTGACCCATGTTGAGATGTCATATCCGCGTCCACCTGCACGAAGCCTTCATCGGGGCTGTGTGCCAGCACAACAAGCAGAGCTGTCGGCAGACGCCCGTCGGCGAGACAAAAAGCAGAGGTGCGAAGCACCGGCAAGGGGTGTGCAGAGGGTCGAAGACCCTTTGCTGGGGAGTGAGCGCGGCGAAGCCGTGCGAGAGGGGCAACGCCCCTCTTAGCTAGCAGTGAGAACCAGCTTCCCCTTAATCAGCAAATGCCCGAGTAGCAAACCAAGCATGGTGCCACCCGCCAAGTTCTCACTGCTTCTAGAACCCCCACCGCGCGAAGCGCGCACTATTCCACCGTCGCAAACGCGAAGCGCAAGCGTTCCTCCTCACACCGCTGCGCGTCGCCGTTCGGGAGGTGTCCCTCACTCTCGTCGTCTCAAATCGGCATGTGATTTGGGCTTGACCCAAGCTGTCGGCAGACGCCCGTCGGCGAGACAAAAAGCAGAGGTGCGAAGCACCGGCAAGGGGTGTGCAGAGGGGCGAAGACCCTTTGCTGGGGAGTGAGCGCGGCGAAGCCGTGCGAGAGGGGCAACGCCCCTCTTAGCTAGCAGTGAGAACCAGCTTCCCCTTAATCAGCAAATGCCCGAGTAGCAAACCAAG
>JAWXTZ010000149.1:0-4392 GCA_044433085.1 Akkermansia sp. | reverse complement strand
GGGATTCATCAAAGATGCCGAGAAGTACCTAGCCGCCACCCTCCAAGGCTGGACAGTACTACGCCTCACCATTGAACAGCTCACCCCCGAAATTATCAGCCTCATTGTCGAGTATGTCCGCCTCCGAATGCCAGCCCAAGGATGAACCAAAAGCCACGGCTGATGATGAGCTTTTCCTCAACGAACTCTGGTCTGACTGCTGGCGACCACCTGACCGCGTTCCAGTCTGGCAGTGGGCTGAACAGCACATTGAAGCCATCCCCTATTCCCCGATGCCTGGGCGATTTCACATTGACAACTCACCTCAAATCCGTGACGTGATGCAGGAAATTGTCAACCCTCGCACCCGCCTTGTCAGCATCATTGCCAGCGTACAGAGCGGTAAGACCACCGCGCCTGAAATCACCCTGAATTACATTATCGCGAACTTGCCAGGTCCAACCTTGTGGCTGTGTCAAACGGACGATGACGCGCGTGACGTGTCCGAATCACGCATGCAGAAGCTCTTTGATAACTGTGCTCCAGTCAAAGCTCTTTACCCTCCCGACAAAAACAAGAAGCGCAACACCACCATCCACTTTTCTAATGGTATGACGCTGTGGATGGCGGGCGCATTTAATAGGAAGAACCTTCAGACCCGCTCCATCCGATGGTTGATTGGTGATGAAACGTGGCTGTGGCCTCAAGGGCACATGGCGGAGGCTGAGGCGCGTGTTACCGCCTTTGGGTGGTTGGGCAAATGCGTCTTTATGAGCCAAGGTGGTTTTGCGGGTGATGATACCCACAAAAAGTTCGAGACCACGGACAAGCGTGAATGGCACTTCCAATGCCCCGAATGCGGAGCTTGGCAGCCCTTCCTTTGGGAGTGCATCAAGTGGCCAAAGGAATGTCGGGGGGCTGACGGTGAATTTGATTTCCGCATCCTTCGAGCCAACACGCGCATGCAATGCGCCCACTGCGAACATGAGTTTGTCGATTCCGATGAGACAAGACGAAAGCTCAACGCAACCGCAAAGTTCATCCCCCTCAACCCAAAAGCAGCAGCTGAAAGCGTGGGCTTTCACTGGAACGCGCTATGTGCAATGCCTTGGGGCATGTTGGCGGAGCTCTACCTTCGCGCGAAGCTTGCCGCCAAGAAGGGCGATTATTCGCAGCTCCAGCAGTTTTACCAAAAACGCCTCGGCTTGGCGTGGGATGAATTCAAGGAAGATTATAAAATTGAGCTCGTCCCTAGTGACTACCATATGGGGGACGCATGGGCAGAAGAAGGCTCCATTGGGGGTATTCCTTTGCGCGTGCTTACCGTGGACGTTCAGCGCGACCACTTCTTCCTAGTCGTGCGTTCATGGAGCCTCATGGGGGCTTCACGCATGGTACACTGCGCCAAGGTACTCAGCTATGATGAGATAGCAGACACCGCGCAGCGCATGGGTGTACACCCCAGCCTTGTCTTTGTCGATGCTGGCTATAACACCTACGAAGTCTACTCCGAATGCGCCACGCACGGCTGGGTCGCCTTGATGGGTGATAAGCGTAACACCTTCCCCCACCGAATCAAGGGAGGTAAGAGCATGGAGCGATTCTACTCGCCTAAGCGCAAAGTGAACCTTGGTCGCCAAAGCAACGGCAAAGATAAAATCGCACAGATGTTCTTTTGGAGCAACCTCAATATCAAGGACACGCTAGCCCGCCTACGTAAAAACACCGAAGGCGCGACATGGGAGGTGCCCGCAGATAGCCCAGTGGACTACCTCAACATGCTGGACTCTGAATACCGCGTCCACGAACGCGGTCGATGGATTTGGCAGCAAATCGGTCATCGCCCCAATCACTACCTTGACTGTGAAGCCATGCAAGCCGCAGCGGCTACAATGTTAAAAATTATCGGTGCAGAAAGCATCGGAAGCTTGGGTGACGATTCAGTGCCTCGCGACTAGTTGATGACTTGTAACGACTTGAGTATCAATAAAATATTTTAAGAAAAAGTGCAGAAAAAGCTAGACTCTCCCCCTATATTTGTTATAATATATAACAACAAGAGCGACAAGCCCTTACAAAACATAGAATACACCATATGAAAACACAAATTAACGTATCCGCAGCACAAAGCCACAAGCAAAATGAATTTGAGACCTACCTGACTCAAGGACTCAAGGAACTCCATCAAAAGCAGAATGAAGCGCATGCCCAAAACCCCAAGACCATGGCTCAATCATTCGACATCGGTAACATCATCATCGAACCAGCATTGTTTGATAGCATCAAAAATGATGATGACGCAAAATTCCAGATTGATTACTTCTTAGGTCATCACTCTGTAGGCGACTGTGGCGAGCTTAATTATGCTACCTACCTCAATAACGAAGCCCAGTTTCAACAGTCAGAGGAAAAGCGCGGTGAAATCTACAGTCTCTGGGGGTATAGCGAGCAAGAAGACCAGAAGGCTGAGTTCATCACCAATTTCCAAGCGAATGTGACGGTCATCCGCAGGGAAGGTTCAAAATTCATGGCAGCTTAAACGAAGCACTAAGAGCCCCTCACCAAAAATGAGGGGCTGATTTTTTTTGCAAGGCGAAGCCCGAAGAAGGAAGGCGAATCCTCGAAAATTTGACACGCCACCTATAGATATGGAAGATACACTCCCAAGCGTCTATTGCGCACATACCGAAATGGTGGACACGGCAAGCCTCGTCGAGAATCCACGCAACCCGAATCGTCACCCTGAGAACCAAATCGTCTCTCTTGCCAAAATCATCAAGTACCAAGGGTGGCGCAATGCCATTGTCGTCAGCAAACGCTCGGGCTTCATCGTCAAGGGGCATGGACGACTCAAAGCGGCTCAGATGCTCCAGCTTGAAAAAGTGCCTGTCGATTATCAGGACTACGATAACGAAGCCGCTGAATGGGCGGATATGGTGGCGGACAACAAAATCGCTGAATTGGCAGAAATCGACAAGGACGAACTTTCTTCCCTCATTGCTGAGCTCGATGGTCAATTTGACCTTGAACTCACTGGCTTTGACGAAGGCGAGCTCGATGAACTCATCGCCTACGCTGAGACCCCTGCGGACATCCCTGATGAAGTAGACCTCAATGCGGACATTACCGCACCAAGCCAACAGCCCAACATCTCCTACGGCAACCGAAAGTTCTTCATGCAGGATGATGAAGTCGAAAAATTTGAAGCCTTCATGAATGCTTACTTCAATAGGAATGGTAATGGCATCGGGCTCGTCATGGAACTACTCACTCACGGAGATTCACGCTATGCGAACTGAGTTCCTTGAGCAGTTCCCGCTGGATGAGCTCAAGCCAGCGGACTACAACCCTCGTAAGCTTGAGGATGATAAATTCATCCTCTTGCAAGAGAGCTTGAAGAAATTTGGCATCATCAAGCCAGTCATCGTCAATGGCGACAACGGCATCTTGACCGCAGGTCACCAACGAACCCGCGCCATGAAAGCCATTGGCATGACACATTGCCCTGCCATCCGAATCAAAGGCATTACTCGTGCTGATGAAATCACCTTCAACTTATTCCATAACAGTATTGAGACGGATAGCACGCCTGTCCTCATTGACGTTGAAGCCACCGCACAGCGGGCTGGAACGTATCAGTTCATCTCTCATGAGACGGTGAGCTATGAGCGCAACCAGAACGCGCTCATCGTGAAGAATATGGGCGACCTCATCACCAAATATGGCGAATGGGGCTCCATCGTGTGTAGTGAAGATGGACGTGTCCTACTCAACTCGGATTATGCCGTTGCATCTCACCAAAACCGATGCGGCATGCTCTGCTACATGCTACCTCGCGAGCAGGAAGAGGAAATGATGCGTTACCTCGGCTACGAATATGGACAGTACTTCTACGATGCACTGGGCGTGAAGAGCTACAACCAGCTCCATTGCCAGATGAAGCGATTGGCTGGTAAAAAGAGCCGTAAGATTGCTTCCACGCTCTATGAAAACTACGTGATTCCCGAACTGAGCAAGGAGAGCAAAACCATCGACTTTGGCGCGGGACGTTGCGCCTACGTGAAGCTGTTGGCATCACAAGGCTATGATATATGTGCCTATGAGCCTCACTTCCAAGTGGCGCAAAAGCTCAATGTGCAGGAAGTCGTCAAGCAGATTAACCACGCCACACGCAAGCTCAAGCGAGATGGGCTCTTCGATACCGTAATTCTGGACAGTGTCCTCAACTCGGTCGTGGATACAGACTTTGAACACGCAGTGCTCACCACCTGCAACGCCTTACTGCGAGAAGGAGGCACGATTTACGTAGGTACCCGCAACCTCGACTTCTACGACCACCTCATGAACCTTAAGACCTACACAGGTGCGGCTCGGGGCATTGAGTTCATGGACAAGAACAACTTTGCTGCAAGC
>JAWXTZ010000148.1:0-4417 GCA_044433085.1 Akkermansia sp. | reverse complement strand
TCGGAGTAGATGACTTCGCCATTGACGACAGCGGCGCACTTGCGGTCGGAGCCACCAAGGTCAAAGCCGATGCGGTTGCCATCAAGGTTGCGACCCAGTGGCATGGAGCTGCCATTGGCTTCGGGCAGTTCGCAGGCGCAGGCAACCTTCACGATGTCGATGTTTTTGTCAAAGATGCGACGTCCGACAAAGTCCCAATCGAATTCACGGGCACCACCTTTGCAGTAGGTAGCAGCCAACATGTCAGCAATGGCATCACAACCAGCGACCATGATGGTGCAGCAGCCCTTCATCCAGATGATGAATTTGGCCGTGCGTTCAACGTAAAGGTTGTTGAGTTGAATGTTATCTCCTTCGTGAGGAAGGATGGCAGAGGACCAGCGGAAGCAGGTCCCGTCAAGGCGAGTGAAGGCCAAATCAAGTTGGATTGGGGCTTCGCAGGCAGCGACCTTAGCACGATAAGCCTTGTTCCAAAGGACTGGTGCAACGAAGTTTGGGTCGAGTTCGGGGATGAATTGAGGTGTGATGTTCATAGGATGAAATGCTTGGTATTTTTACCATGGTTTAGGGGGGGAAATCAAGGGTAAATTGTGCTAGGAGGCTATTTTCATGGCAATGACCCATGAACGAGGGGGGGATGATGGCGCGATTCCTCTTAGAAGTCGCGAAAAGAAGTCTAAAAAATTGCTCGCATTATTTATTAATGCTGTTAAAATACTCGCACATATGTCAGATACAACACCAAGCCAATCGGCCCCTGGTTCTTCCGAAGAGGAGCTCATTGCCGTGCGTCGTGAAAAGGTGGAAAAGATGCGTGCTCTCGGGGTTAATCCCTATGGCTGCCGCTTCGATGTCACCAGCAACCCTGCCGAAATTAAAGCAAACTTTGAAGAGGGTAAACAGGTGAAATTCCTCGGTCGTATCAATGCTTTACGTGATATGGGTAATACCCAGTTCTTCGCTGTTGCCGACATTGCTGGCTCCATTCAGTGCATGCTTACGAAAAAGAGTTGCACGCCTGAACAATGGGCACTTTGGAAGTTGCTGGAACGTGGTGACTGGATTGGTATCGAAGGCGAATGCTTTGTGACCCGCACAGGCGAGTCATCGGTGCGCGTGGCTAGCTTTACTGTCCTTTCCAAGGCTCTTCGCCCCATGCCTGACAAATTCCATGGTCTGGCCGACCAAGATGCACGCTATCGTAAGCGTCATATGGACTTGATGAGCAATGCTGATAGTGCTGAACGTTTCGTCAAGCGCTCCCTCATCATCCAAGAGGTGCGCAAGTACTTGGCCGAACGTGGTTTCCTTGAGGTTGAAACGCCTATGCTGCAAGATATGGCAGGCGGTGCTGCGGCTAAGCCCTTTGAATCTTATTACAATGCTTTGAAGAAGGATGTCACGCTGCGCATTGCCCCAGAGCTCTTCCTCAAGCGTCTCTTGGTTGGTGGCTTCCCTAAGATTTTTGAACTCAACCGCAACTTCCGAAATGAAGGTGTTGACCGTCGCCATAATCCAGAATTCACTGTTCTGGAAGTTTATGAAGCAGGTGGTGACTACGAAACCATGGCGGAAATGATGGAAGAGATGATCACAACGGTTGCCATGAATGTCTTTGGCACGCTCAAGTTTGACCAGTACAATGAGGAGGGGGAAGTCCGCTGGACGGTTGACCTTACCCGCCCATGGCGTCGTGCTTCCTACAATGAGTTGGTGCTTGAAGCTGCTGGTGCTGATTGGTTTGACCTGTCGCCCGAGGCTCGCGTCGAGCGTGCTCGCAAGGACTTTGGTCTGCAAATTAGTGATGATATGGATGACACGGCTGTCTCTCAAGAGGTTTATGAATGCCTCGTGGAGTCCAAGCAAGCTAACCCTCTCTTTGTGACCCATGTTGCTCGTGGTCTCGTTCCATTGGCCAAGGCAAATCCAGAAAACCCAGATGTGGTGGATGTCTTTGAATTGGTCATGAATGGTCAGGAGCTTTGCCCCGGTTATTCCGAGCAAAATGACCCAGTCGAACAGCTCATCAGCTTCCAAAACCAATCGGGTGAGGAAACGCAGAACATCGACATGGATTTTGTGGAGACATTGGAATCAGGCATGCCTAGTGCTGGTGGCATCGGCATTGGTATTGACCGCCTGTGCATGTTGATGACGGGTGCTTGCTCGATTCGCGACATCATCCTCTTCCCCCAACTGAAAAATCGAAGCTAAATTTTAGCGCCCCGCCTATCCATGGACGCTTACGCCGCACAGACCATTGGCAGGAGAGCCAATCAGGAAGATTCTTATGGAATCAAACATTTCCCGACAGGTACTCTCGCCATCATCTGTGATGGCATGGGCGGTCATGCCTTGGGCGACCGTGCTTCACGTGTCGCTGTCGATGCCTTTTTGGAGGTGTTTGAGGTGCAGGCGGGTGTTACCCTGCGCGAAGCGCTGCTGGCAGCCTTGATGCATGCCAATATCTGCGTGGGTGACATCTTTATCGATTCTGATGTCATTGGCGGTTGTACGCTGGTGGCGGCTTATGTTACCAAGTCATCCATCACTTGGGTGAGCGTGGGTGATTCTCCCCTATTCCTCTGGCGGGCCAATCGCTTGATTCGCCTCAATGCCGACCACTCGATGCGTTCCGTCTTTTCGGATTTAACCTTACCAGGTAGTAGCTACACGGATGCTGCCCAACGTGGGCACATGCTGCGCTCTGCCTTGACGGGGGAAGACATCACCCTGATTGATTTGTCCCGAACACCCTATCCCCTTTTGCCCCGCGACCGCGTTATTTTGGCCTCTGATGGGGTGGAGGATTTGCTTTACCTCAACTGCTTGACGGCGGATACCGAGGCAAGCCTCAACGACCCAAATCCCAATTTGGCGGTGCGGCTGGTTGAAGCCAACTCCCAGTTGGATGCGCCCTTTGCGGATAACTGCACGGTGATTTCCTTGGATATTTGATTTTTAGCTTGCTAAAATGAGCAAGCGCGTGTAGACTTGGCGCGTTCTTCAGGTTCGGGCGACCGCTGTGAGCGCAAGCTTGTAGAGGAAAGTCTGGACATCGCAAGGCAGCGCGTCCCGTGAAAGCGGGAGACGCCTAGCTTCAAGGCTAGGTGGACGGAAAGTGCCACAGAGAAGATACCGCCTAGCGAGGGTTCGCCCGAAGCTCGGTAAGGGTGAAAAGGTGGGGTAAGAGCCCACCGCTCCGGAGGTGACGATGGAGGCAGGGTAAACCCCGCGCGATGCAAGACAAACAGGGAAAGAGTAGCCTGCTCGTCGTATTCCCGGGTAATAGTTGCACCCCATTTCGGTGGGGCACACTTCGGTGTGAGAAAAATGGTCGCACAGCCTCCTTTAGGGGGTGGACAGAATCTGGCTTATAGAGCCTGAAGAACAATCTTTTTTATCGCAGATGCAGACCTCAAGAGGTCTGTTTCTGCGATTTTTTTTCCTTGTGCGAGGCAATCGCCACTTGGATGGCATTGGCTATATTATGGAAGATGATGTAGAAGGTGGGTCCAATGCAGGCAATGGGGGTCGAGTACTCTTGGCTAGCAATGAGCAGGGTGAGCAAGGTGTTTTTTTGCCCCAGACCTTGGGAGAATTCAACCGCATAGTCTGGTTTGCCCAGCTGGTAGCCGACGGTAAAGCCAACCGCGCAAATGAGGGCGGAGGCGAGGACGAATGGCAGCATGTCCATCAAGCTGTAGTTGAAGGCAATGATATTGGTGACACTTGACCCCGTGATCACGCAGAGGTTGAAGACCCAAAGCCCCAAGGCGAGGTTGGATGTCTTGCCACGCCACGTGATGCTCTTGGGGTAGATGCAACGGACTATAAGTGCCAGCACCGCAGGGCAGATGATGACTTGGAAGAGCTGAAGGAAGACCGTGGAGGAGATGTCCCAATAACTCGCGTGACTACCTGGTACGATAAAGGGTAGAACGATGGGCATGAGCAAGGCAAAGATGAACTGGCTGAGCAGTAGTGCTGTCGTGATGAATTCGACCTTTCCCTTCAGGATGGAAATAATGATTGGTGCTGCTGCGGCAATGGGTGCCGCCGCGCAATAAAACATGGATTCTGCCAAGATGGGGTACCCCAACAGACTGGGAATGAGCCAAAAGATAAAGCCTGAAATCTGAATGCCTATCAGGAGTTTGACGTGCAGGCGGTGGGGTTTGAGTTTTTCCTTCTCGACCCCCACAAAGGTGAGGAAGAGCATCATGCCGATGCTGTAGGGAATCACCCACCGCAGCGGTGTGAGTGATTCATAAAAAATGCTTCCTACGATAAAGGAGAAAATGAGTGCTAAACTTCGCATGGGGCTTGATGGTGACTCATGTTTCTTTGTTGGTACCTACTCAAGCAAGGGGGTCTGCTTGGGGGTCGGGGGCGTCTTCCTCCTTGGGGTTGGGGT
>JAWXTZ010000147.1:0-4449 GCA_044433085.1 Akkermansia sp. | reverse complement strand
CGCGTTTGCGACGGTAGAAGTTAGCGGGCTGTCGCCCGAGGATTGGGGGAGGCACCAACTTGGCGGGTGGCGTGGTGCTTGGCTTGCTACGCGGGCATTTGCGTTGTTCTGGTGAGGGTAAGTTGGTGCCTAGCTCTGCCAGCTCTGCCGAGGGCGTCTCCCGACGGGCTGAGACTCTGTCTCAGACTCAGCAAGGGCTTTGCCCTTGACCCAGCAAAGGGGCTGCGCCCCTCTGCACACCCATTCACGATGCTTCGCATCGTAGGCGCGTTTTCCTGATGCGTCGCTTTATTTGAAAAAGTCCATCGCCAACTTCCAGCAGTCGGCAAAGCTGTCGGCAAAGTCGCTCGGGTTATGCGCCAGCCAGCGGTCAATGAGTTCAGGCGCAAAGGGGATGACACCTGCCACTTCCGCCGCTGGGAATTTAACCTTGCCCGTGAAGCCCGCCAAGTAGACGCTAACATGTTCCCATCCGTTCGCTTCGCAAGGTTCAAGCTGACCGATGGGGATGAGTTTGGCGTCTTCGATTCCCAGCTCTTCTTTCAGTTCTCGACGTGCCGCCGTTTCCGCATCTTCTCCCGCATCTACATGCCCCGCAGCGGAGGAGCCCCAGAGTGATGGGTTCAAATCCTTGAAGGCAGATCGCTTTTGCAGGAAGCAATCGCGGTTCTTGTTGAAGCAGAGGATGTGCACCGCACGGTGCATGAGTTTTTGTTCGTGTACTTCCTGACGGGTGGCTTGGCGCAGTACTTGGTTGTTTTCATCGACCACGTCAAACATTTCATCTTGTTTTTGGGCGATTTGTGAAAGGGGATTGGGGTCGTAGGTGGCTGCCAGTTCTGCCCATTGGCGCAGGCCCAGTTCTTCGGGGCGCGCGGTGCGGGGGACACCCAGCTGGTCGGCTATGGGTCCCCACTCGGGTGTGGCGGGCAGTTGTTTGTGCATTTGCTTGCGACGTTGCGAGAAGCAGCGACGCATCAGTTCATCCATGAGTTTGTGGCTGAAGGGGGGCAGTTCTTTTTCATCGCGCGGGGTCAGCAGCATGACGGTGGAGTCGATGCGGGGACGTGGGTTGAAGGCTTCGGGCGGGACAGTTTTGAGGGCCTTGGGTTTCCAATCGCGTTGCATGCGAAGCGAGAGTAGTCCATAGGACTCATCCCCCGGTACGGCGAGGATGCGGTCGATGAATTCCTTTTGCAGCATGACGACCGCACGGCTGCAGGCGCAGGGGGAGCTGAGGATGTTGCTCAAAATGGCACCACCTGCGGAGTAGGGCAGGTTGCCCATGAATTTGACGGGGCGTTCCGCAAAGAGAGGGCGGGGGTCCCATGTCGCACCATCAGCATGGTGGACTTCAACGTGGTCGTCCCAAGCCCAACGTTGGCTTTGGTATTCGGCAAGGCGGGCATCAAATTCGACCAAGATGAGTTTGCGGCATCGTGGGGCGATGTGTTCGGTCAGTGCGCCTGTTCCAGGGCCGACTTCAATCACGCAGTCGTCTTCTGTGATTTCTAACTGATCGACAATCCAGCGTGCGATATTTTCATCAACAAGGAAGTTTTGTCCAAGGGACTTGGAGGGGTTGACGGAAAAAATCGTCGAGCACGTTTTGGATCTGTTTGTGATTCATCGCCGCCTATTGTATCCTGCCTACAGATACTTAGCAAGAGTATTTGAATGAATACGCATTCCGTTCTTGCCATATTGAGCCGCAGCGTGCATGATAGGGGGGTATGATATCCTTTCTCCGTGGTACTGTTGCTGA
This sequence comes from Akkermansia sp., assembly GCA_044433085.1. Classification (GTDB taxonomy): domain Bacteria; phylum Verrucomicrobiota; class Verrucomicrobiia; order Verrucomicrobiales; family Akkermansiaceae; genus Akkermansia. The sequence goes on along the minus strand of JAWXTZ010000147.1, from coordinate 2,684 downwards.
GTCTCGTCTTCAATCCCTCATCCTTGATGTCAATGGGGTGGGTTATGAATTGATTGTGCCTTTATCCAGTATTGACCAAATTAATCCTGTTGAAGGTCAGCAGCTTTGCTTGAAAACCTACCTACATGTGCGCGAAACGGCACAGGTGCTCTATGGCTTTGCGACGGATGCGGAACGCGATATTTTCCGCCTGCTCATTGACCGTGTGAGCGGTATTGGTCCATCGACTGCGATTTCCATCCTCAGTGGCTTGCATGTTGATGCTTTTAAAGCGGCTGTCGCATCGGGTGATGTGGCTGCGATTGCCCGTGCCAAGGGTATTGGTAAGAAGACGGCTGAACGCATTGTCTTGGAGTTGAAGGATAAGGTCGGACTTGCCGCCACGTGGCAAGCCCAGCAGGCTGGTAGCACGAGTTCCGCTGCTGCGGATGCCGAATTGGCGCTCATTGCCTTGGGCTTCAAGCAAGCGGAGGCGCGCAAGTCTATTGCTGCGCATCTGAAGGATGAGCCCCAAGCATCGACGGATGAGCTCATTCGCGCTGCCTTGCGTCGCATGAGTTAATCTACTTGTAGAGCAAAGCTCAAATCACGCAAGGGGGCTTGTTCCATTTGCAAGCCTTTAACGATATAACGCAGCAGGCAGAGGCTTGCCACCGCGTCGAAGTGGGCATCATGCCACCTTTTGTTGGGGCTGAGTGTTTGGATTTCGCCAGTCAGTCCCAGTGCTTCGCAAAGGCTGCCGAGGCTGTAATCACTTGCATCAGGCAAGACTTTCCTCGCCAGTTTAAGAGTATCGAGCCATGGACCAAAGCCGTGGTTGGGGAAGCTGCTGAGGAATTTGCGCTCTGTCCCCAGATTATGCCCTACGACGATGCTTTTGCCCAGCAGGCGTCGGACTTCGCTCCAATGCTGGCGTAGGGGCTTGGCGTCGGCTAATTGGGCGCTGGTGATCCCATGCACTTTTGCAGCCCGCCAGTGGATGGGCTGGGAACAGGCGAGGTAGTGGCAGTAGTGTTCCTCTTCCCCGAAGAGTTCTTCGACTCGCACAATCCCAATTTGGACGGGATTGTCCGTCTCGCCTACTGCGGCTCCTGCCGATTCAAAGTCAATGGCGGCAAAGGATAGGTCCGCAAGGCGGCCTTGCATCATTTCACGGACTTCACCCATTGGACAAGCTTATCCATTTCTTCACAGAGTCCTGTGTAGTCGCAGCTGAGGAATTTGCCGTCGCGGTACAACTCCTTACCATCGACGACGGTCAGGCGGTTTTCCATGCCCGAGGAGGCGTAAACGATGTTGGAGACGATGTTATGCACGGGTTGCATGTTGGGAACGGTAAGGTCAAGGGCGATGAAGTCCGCCCGCATGCCCGGTTCCAAGCAGCCAATGAGGGGGTCGCAAAGGGCTTGGGCACCACCGAGTGTGGCCATGTCAAGCACGCGCTGCGCAGGGGCTGCGGTGGAGTCCATTTCGTCAAACTTATGCAGCAAGCTTGCTACAAACATTTCGCGCTGCATGTTTTGCGCGTTGTTGCTGGCAGGTCCGTCGGTACCGAGGGCGAGTTTGACGCCCTTGGCGTGCATCTTGCTGATGGGGGAGCAACCGCTGGCCAGCTTCATGTTGGAGACGGGGTTGTGGACAGCGATGCAGCCGCTTTCAGCCAGCATGTCGATTTCTTCATCATTGGCATGGATGACGTGGAAGAAGCTATTGCCCTCCTTCAACAGGCCGATGTCCTTGCAGTAGGGGATGGGGCGTTTGTTGTAGTTTTCGAGGCAGAACTGGGTTTCGCTCTCACTTTCCGCCAAGTGCATGCCGAAGAGGGAACCTGTGTCGATGGCGAGTTGGTGCATGGTTTGCAATAACTCGGGGGTAGAGGTGTAGGGCGCATGCGGAAGGATGGCATGACGCAAGCGGGGGTGACCACTCCAAGCTTCGGCTCGTTCGCGCAGGATGTCGCACAGGGCTTCCATGCTAGGGGCGCAGAGGGAGGGGTAGAATCGCGACATGCTTTCACCACAGGCACCACGAAGCCCCATTTCATCAGCCGCCTTGTAGATGCCGTCTTCCAGCATATACATGTCGTAGAAGGCGGTGGTGCCGCTGCGAATCATTTCGGCAAAGCTAAAGCGTGCCCCCATGGCGATGATGTCGCCATTGAATTTATTTTCAATGGGGAAGATGTCTTCGGTCAGCCAGTCCATGAGCTTTTTATCATCGGAGTAGCCGCGCAGCAGGCTCATGGAGACGTGGGTGTGGCTGTTGATGAGACCGGGCATGATGGCGGCCTTGCCCATGGCGACTAATTCAGCCTCGGGGTACATGACTTGCATCATGTCGCTATGCCCAACGCAGATGATGCGGGAGCCTTCGATGAGGACGCCCCCTTGTTCAATCACATCACGATTGGCATTTTGCGTGATGACGTAGTCGGCTGTGTAAAGAGTTTGTTTATTCATGGGGTGTGGGGGTGTGTTTACCAGTACAGGAGGGCGCAAGTGGTGATTGCACCAGCATAGAGGAGACCAGCGATGGCGGCAAAACTAAAGAGCTTAGGCTTGCTGCAAAGCCATGCCATCATGTCGCGGAAGAGGTAGGGTTTGGCAACCCAGAACATGGATAAGGTCAGCACGGGGTAGCACCAGATGGGGATGAGCAGGCGCGTGATGGGGTCTTGCAGGAAG
>JAWXTZ010000146.1:0-4527 GCA_044433085.1 Akkermansia sp. | reverse complement strand
AAATGCGACATTTATCACAAAATTACGTCAAAAATGGGGCAGTTGGCGGTATTTTCTGAGGTGCCATCATTTTAAAACGAATTTTGCAAGGTGCCCTAAAGACGCACTCTACTTGCGACAATCAATTGATGAGACCCCCGTTTTCATTAAAATTGACCCTTGCGGGCTTTGCTGATACAATGCCCTTGTACTTTGGCCAAGCCCCTTACAGAAATCGTTGCCCACTCACCCGCCTTTGCGGCTGAGCTGAAAAAACTGCGGCATCGGGATGAGCCCCTTATCTTTGACCGTGTATGTGCGGCGAGTTTTTCGCTGGTCGTTGCTATGGTGGCGGAGGAGCTGAGCGCGCGCCACAAAGCCCAGCAAGTTTGGGTGGTCTGTGATGCCCTGCCCACGCAAGAGCGCATTGCGGCAGAAATCCCCCTTTGGTCGCCCCATCAACTCATCTTTGTGCCCGAGCAGGAGGTGCATGTCAACAATGGGCTCAGCGACCCCGATTTGATGGCGGAGCGACTGCATGCCCTGCGCGAAATCAGCCTGCGCCCTGAACACACGCAAATCATTATCGTCACGCGCGACTCCCTGCAAGAGCTCGTCCCCCACTTCACCAAGGAGGAGAAACACAGCATCCGCCTGAGCAAGGATGAGGACTACCCCTTCGACCAACTGATTCAGGAGCTCAATGACTGCGATTTTGAGCGCGTAGAGCAAGTCAGCGGGCGTAGCCAATGGAGTTTGCGCGGGGGCATTCTCGATATCTTCCCCCTGCAGGCCGCCCATCCTGTTCGTTTGGAGTTCTTTGGCGACACGGTGGAGAGCATTCGCGCCTTTGACCTCGACAGCCAACTCTCCTTCAAAAAGCTGCGTGGGGTTGATTTGGTGCTTGATGAGCCCCCCGCTGACAGCGTGCTGGGCGATTGGATGGGCAAGCAAGATTTCGTCATCGCAACGCCCCTTGCTGGGGTGGAGGCGGATGTCGCCCTCTTTGAAACCCCACCCGACCTGCCCGAAGGGGCCAGCGTGGACATGGAGGCGATGCAGGGCAGCGACCAGCTTGCGATTTTTGCCACCCCGCTGGGCAGCTTTGAGACGGGCGACTTTGTGATGCAGGAGGCTCGGCGTGCGCTCGCCCGACAAACCCTGCTCAAATGGAAGGAACAGGGCTGGCGCGTGCTGATGTACTTCCCGCATGAGAGCGAGAAGGAACGCTTTGAAGAAATTTGTGGCGAGGACGAAGCATGGACAGCCGTGCAACACCGCGATGGCGACCTGCCCTTCGGCTTCACCATCCCATCCGCCAAGGTTGCCGTTCTTTCCGCGGCAGAAATCTTTGGTCGCTACAGCTCCCCCCACGCCCGTCGTGCCGCCAATCGAGAGGAGGACATGCGACGCAACCGCGCCCAAACGCCCCTGCGTGAGATTGAGGAGGGCGACTACGTCATCCACGTCTCCCACGGATTGGGGCGCTATCAGGGCATCATCAAGCAGGAGGAGACGGGCGAGGAAGAACTTCACATCCAATATGCCGAGGGCATCCTGCTGCGCATCCCGCTGACGCAGGCGCACCTCGTCTCCAAATACGTGGGCATGGGTGGCAAACGCCCCGAGCTCAGCAAGCTGGGTGATGCCCGCTGGCAACGCGCCTGCAAGGCCGCACAACAGGCCGTGCAAGATTATGCCGCCCAGCTGCTGGAGGTGCAGGCCGAGCGCGAAAGCAAGCAGGGATTTGCCCACCCACCCGACTCCAGCTGGATGTGGCAGTTTGAATCTAGCTTCCCCTACCGCGAAACACCTGACCAGCTGCGCGCCATCCAACAAACGAAGGCGGATATGGAATCCCCCCTGCCCATGGACAGGCTCATCTGTGGGGACGTGGGCTTTGGCAAGACCGAAGTCGCGATTCGTGCCGCCTTCAAATGCGTGACAGGGGGCAAGCAAGCCGCCATCCTTGCGCCCACCACGGTGCTAGCTGACCAGCACTGGCGCACCTTCCGTGCCCGCATGAGCGAGTACCCCATCACCATTGAACTGCTCAACCGCTTCACCAGCACCAAAAAGGCGAAGGAGGTCATCAAGGGCTTGGCAAATGGCTCGGTGGATATCGTGATTGGCACACATCGCCTCATTTCCAAAGACGTCAGTTTTGCCAACTTGGGGCTGGCGGTCATTGATGAAGAACAACGCTTTGGCGTTCGCCATAAGGAGCAGTTTAAGCGCAGCTTCCGCATGGTGGACATGCTGACACTCTCTGCCACGCCCATTCCGCGTACCCTCTATGTCGCGCTGATGGGCGCACGTGCCATGAGCACCATTGAAACGGCACCCCTCAACCGCCTGCCCGTTCAAACGGCAGTCTGCCCCTACGATGAACAGCTCATTGCCCGCGCCATCGCCCGCGAGTTGGAGCGTAAGGGACAAGTTTTCTTCCTGCACAACCGCGTGCACGATATCGCGCTGAAGGCCGCCGAAATCCAGCAACTCGCGCCCAAGGCACGCATCGTCGTCGGGCATGGGCAGATGGATAAGGGCGAGTTGGAGCTAGTCATGCGCGACTTTGTGGAGGGGCGAGCCGACGTGCTGCTCTCCACCACCATTATTGAAAGCGGGATTGACATCCCCAACGCCAACACCATCATCATCGACCGAGCCGACCGCTTTGGTCTGGCCGACTTGTACCAGCTGCGCGGGCGCGTTGGCCGTGGTGGTCACCGCGCCTTCGCCTACCTCATGCTGCCACGACAAGCTGTCTGCACGAGTGATGCCCGCAAGCGCGTCAACGCCATCAAGCAGTACACGGAACTGGGCAGCGGCTTCAAAATTGCCATGCGCGATTTGGAGATTCGCGGAGCGGGCAACCTGCTGGGCACGCAACAGAGCGGGCACATCGCCGCCATCGGCTTTGAGCTCTACTGCCAACTGCTGCGCCAAACCATTGAGAGCATGCAGGGCAACATCCCCACCGCGCGCGTGGATGCCACGGTCAAAGCCGACTTCCTCAAACTCAGCGAATCCAGCCACCAAATGGCGATTAAGGAGGACACCATCGGAGCCTACATCCCCAGCACCTACATGGAGTCCACCAAAAGCCGCATGGCGGGCTACACCCAACTGGCACGCGTCACCAACACGGGCGAAATCGACGACATCGAACGCCAATGGATCGACCGCTACGGCAAGCTTCCGCAGGAGCTCAACAACCTGCTCATCGTCCACAAAATCAAAGTGCTCGCCAGCCGAGCCCGCATCTCATCGGTGGAAGTCAGCGCACAAAAGCTCATGCTCAAGCGCAACGATGACTACATCCTCATCGACAAACGTTTCCCCCGCCTCAGCAAGACAAAGCCTGTGGACAAGCTCAAGGAAACGCTTAAAATGCTTGAGACGATTTAAGAAAGCACAAAGAAAGCACAAATAATAGGTTGATTACATCCTAGATTTGTGTTATAAAATCATCGGGAGATATTATAGATGATGATTGATACAAAAAACATGGTCGCAATGACAGAAGCGAATCAAAATTTTTCTAAAATAACGAGACTAGTCGATGAAAAGGGCTTAGCTATCATTCTTAAGAATAACAAGCCCAAATATATTCTGGTTGACTTTGCCGAATATGAAGCAATTCAAGAACTCAAAGCCAAAAGAGCATCAACAATAGATCACGTTACCGATCAGCTCATCGATGAGAACTTAGAAGCATTTCAAGTCTTAGCCCAATGATTCTACTCAGCACCGAGGAGATTATCCGCGTTCACAGCAAACTAATCAATAAAACAGGCGGGCTAGATGGGCTAAGAGACAAAGGATTACTTGAATCAGCCATTGCAAGTGCATCCAACTCATTTGGCGACTACGAACAATACCCAACAATTGAAGAAAAAGCAGCGCGTCTAGCATTTGCCATCGTCGCGAATCACGCATTCCTCGATGGAAACAAACGAATTGGCATTTTGGTCATGCTTTTAAGCTTGAGAATCAATCAAATTAACCTCATCTACACTCAGCAAGAACTCATCCATTTAGGCCTAGCACTAGCCGACGGAAGTGCCGACTACAAAACAACTTACGAGTGGATATTATGCCACCGACAGACTTAAGAAAAACCTTAAGGGCACTCATCCCTCACGCGAAATAGCGTTTGGCTTCGTAAGCGGAGATGCCGCGCATGTTGACGTAGCGAGCGCGGAGCAGATTTTGGTCACGGTGCCCCATATTGAGCTGCAAGCGCGGCAAATCCCGATAGTGCTTCGCGTGGTAACTGGCGTAGGTATGCCGCAAGACATCCTGAACCCAACGCCCCTTAAAGCCCGCAGCCTCTCGAATCTGCCGCCACATCGGCAGCCAATCAGGAGGGCAAATCAAATCAGTGTCTCCCTTCCTATAAGGCTTTAAATAGCGCAGCAAGGCGGATCCCAGCTCCACCTGCCGAACGCCACCCGTCTTGCTGCATTGGGCGCGCACCGTCAAACTCGCCTCTGCCCAATCAATATCCCCCCAGCGCAGGCGGCGCAACTCGGTCGGGCGCAA
>JAWXTZ010000145.1:0-4528 GCA_044433085.1 Akkermansia sp. | reverse complement strand
TGACGTAATTTTGTGATAAATGTCGCATTTTCGCTTCAGATGCTTAGCATCTTCAGCTCAAAAGCTTCCATTTCTCATCAAAATCCCGTTTAAAAATCTGGGGCATCGAATTTTGCAAGGTTCCCTTGAAAGAAGCTCGAAATCATGCTCAAATTGTTGCGATAGAAACCAAATGTCGTAGAAATCTTTCATCCGACTTGTAATGGTACCTAATGAAATGATGATTTGAGCTTTTTCAGCTATCACGCTGGTCATGGGGTAGACTTGGAGGCATGGAGCCTTTCCATTGAGTAGAACGGGGAACTCTTTGAGTTCTGGCGCGGGGGTGATGATGTCCCCAATACCTATATCAAATTGTAACCTGATTTCAATGTTGCCGAGGTAGGACATCAATTCGATACGTGTTCCGCCATATTCGGTAGTTTCTCGAATCGCCTTTATTTTGATGCTAGATGGGTCATAAACAACACCATCGCTTTCTTGGGGCGCTGCACTGGCGAGTTCAAAAAATATTTGCTCAAGCTTTTCGGGTGACGCATCCCCATGGCGCAGTAAATCGGTATCAATTGTGGGGCGAGCATTAATTCCGTTCATCCAGATGATAAACAGATTGCCGCCTTTGAGGATGAATTGCTCGCGATAGGGTGAAATGCTCAAACGGTAAAGAAATCGTTCAGTGGCATAACGTGTTAGAATATGCTGATAGTCCCATCCATGCTGTTTAGCGATATTGCTTAATTTAGCCTTTGTTGAAGCGACTATGTTTTTGACAGATGATGAATTCATGAGATGAGTGTTTCTACATAGGGAGTGATGACCTTTGTAACTCGATTGATTCGTGCCGCCTGCATGAGCTCATCAATGCTAAAGGCTTGTTTGCTGTATCCATCTTTCAAGGCTTCAATCGCAACATCAATTCCAATTTTGTTACGGAACTTGAAGCAGTCTGCTACCGTCTTAGCTGCCGAATAAACGGGAACGGTCATGCTGTCGATGCAGTGCTCTTCTATACCGTAAGTGAAGGCATTTCCCGTTACGCGTATGCAATCGAGTTTCCATGGGTCAATCTGCGGCAATCGAGCTTTGTTTCCAATTGCTATCCAGAGCGAAGTAGGGGATTGTGTTGTTAGTTGATGAATCCTAAGCGCAGAGAAAAGACAGAGTACAAAATTAGTTTTTTTCATTATCAACTGCTTGAGATGATGATGTGCTAAGTCAGAAACGTCTGCATTGGTGTAGATGCCTCGGGAAAGTCGCTCTATCTTTCCAATTTTGCAATAATAGGCTAAATGGCTAGAGTTTAAACCATAGGTCTTAACATCGGCTGCCTTAAATGGACCGTCGAATAGAGCGATTTTGGCAAGGAAATCTTTTTGATGATACATAAAGTATGGTTTTTATAAACCGTCGGTAATTATAAATATTTACCGACGGTTTGTCAAAAATATTTTTTAATTTGATTCAAACAAAGAAGACAATTGGTTTTAATCGCGCACAGATTCTAGAAATCCGCGGATAAGTACCCTGCTGCGCTCTTCGTCAATCATGATGCTGTAGTAGATGTTGGATTGCTTATCCAACGAAAGGCAATGCCCTGAATAGCGACGCGCTGTGGTCGGGAAGGGCTCTATGCCCAGTCTTTGCATATCCTTGTTGATGAGGGCGTCATTGGGCATGCTTTGCTCATCACAGGGGCGGAGCTGGGTATGCCTATCCAAAAAATGTTGTACCCAAGTGGCATCGGCCCAGAAGTAGAGGCTAGCCGAGTAGTCACACATGCTAAAGTGATGCGCGACTGCCGGCATCTTATCCCCCTTTTGCTCAGGGATGCCTATGGCTTCGCTCAAGGGCGAGTCAAAGGCATCGGGACCGTAATCAATGGGATTGGGGTTATTGGCTCGATGTGTCCAAACACATATGGTGGCAATCACCACGCAAACATAGAGCCCTAGGATAAATCCTAGGGCAATGAAGATGTACTTGACGATTTTTTCAAGCATCGCAGTTGTGCTTTACCACTGCTCGCGCTTCAGCACCGTGCAGGTGCGGGGGAGGAGGTAGAGGGAGAGCTGGCGATTTTCGTTGGTGAAGTGGCGAACGCTTCCATCTTGGCGGGAGAAACCGCCGAAGCGGGCTTCGTCGGAGTCTAGGATGACTTGCCATGTGCCCGCCTCGGGGGCGGGGATGAGGTAGTCGGGGATGGCGCGTGTGCCGCTCCAGTTGAAGACGAAAATCAGACCAGCTCGCTCAAAGACCATGACTTGGTTGTTGTCGTCCATGTTCAGGGGGCGGGCAGGGGGGGCGGCCATGACTCCGTTCATCTGCGCCATGTTGACCATGGCTTGGTCGAAGTTGCGCAGGTGGTGGTAGCGCAAGTCGGTGTTTTCCGACAGCGACCATTGGCGGCGGCAGTGTTGGTAGGAGTTGTCATTGCCTTCGCGGGGGAAGTCAATCCATTCGGGGTGACCAAACTCATTGCCCATGAAGCAGAGCCAGCCTTCGCCGCCTGCCGCCATCGTTGCCAATCGAATCATCTTGTGCAGCGCAATACCACGGTCGATGATGCCGCTTTGCGAGGCGCAGCTCATGCTGGTGTACATTTCAGCATCCATCAGTCGGAAGGCGAGGGTCTTGTCCCCCACCAAGGCTTGGTCGTGGGACTCGCAGTAGGCGATGTTCGCTTCACCATAGCGGCGGTTGGTCAAGGTGTACCACATGTCGCCCACGCGCCATTCCTCATCCTTGAGCTCCTTGATGATTTTAATCCAGTAGTCGGGCAGACCCATGGACAGGCGGTGCGAGAAGCCGAGCCCGCCCTCCTCAATAGGGCGGCAGAGACCGGGCATGCCACTCATGTCCTCCGCAATCGCAAGGGCACCGGGCTTGACCTCTTGCACGAGGGTGGAGGCGAGTTGAAGGTAGGTGACCGCATCCAGATTGACCTTCTCATTGAAGTAGCAGCCAAGGTCGCCAAAGGGTTCCAGCCCATGGTGGATGTAAAGCATGCTGGTCACGCCATCAAAGCGGAATCCGTCGAAGTGGAACTCATCCAACCACCAGCGCAGGTTGGAGAGCAGGAACTCCAACACCTCCATCTTGCCGTAGTTGAACAGGCAGCTGTCCCAATCGGGGTGCATGCTATCACGCACACCTGCATTGAAGTACTGACCGCCCGAGCCATCAAAGTTGTTCAGACCCTCAGCCATGTTTTTAACCGCGTGGGAGTGGACGATATCCAACAGCACGGCAATGCCCATACCATGCGCCTTGTCGACGAGGTATTTTAAATCATCAGGCGTGCCAAAGCGGCTGCTGGGCGCAAAGAAGGAAGAGACGTGGTAACCGAAGGAGCCGTAGTAGGGGTGCTCCTGAATCGCCATGATTTGCACCGTGTTGTAGCCCAACTTGGAAATACGAGGTAGGACATTGTCTGCAAACTCGCGGTAGCTGTGCACGCGGTGCTCTTCCCCCGCCATGCCGACGTGGGTTTCGTAGATGAGCGGGGTCTTGACGCGCTCTGGCTTGTAAAACTTGTTCTTCCAGACGTATTGCTCTTCGGGGTCCCAAATGACACCGCTAAAGTCAAAGCTGTTGGGGTCTTGGCGGGTGTAGCGAATCCAAGCGGGCATGCGGTCATGACCTTGGTTGTGGGCATCGACCACGTGAACCTTGACCTGCTGACCATGCTTCAGCGCATCGGCAGGCAAACGAATCTCCCACACGCCCATGCGGTCGCGCGTCATCATGTGGGCACCCCTGTCCCAAAAGTTAAAATCGCCAATCAGTCGCAGGGAGCGCGCACCTGGTGCCCATTCACGGTAAATCCACTCGCGGGTCTCGGGGTCGCGGTTAAAGCCCATGCGCTCGTAGCCCTTGGCGCATTCGCCCAGCGAGCCGTAGCGTTGCTTGATTTGTTCCATCTGGCTGTCAAAAAGCTGCCAGCGTGCCTTAATGGCACCTTGGTAAGGGGCGAGCCAGCTATCTGCTAATACGAGTCCGGGTTGGCTTGGTCTTCTCATGCTAGTATTGTACAATATTTAGCCTTGTCAACAAGCGCAAAAAGCACTGTGCCTAGCTTGTTAGTTGTATTTTTTCATTGTGGCTTTTTCGGCTTGACAATGAGCTTTATTTCTGTTAATCTTTCGAACCCGCTGCGACTGAAACGCAGCACTCCTACAATTATGAAGGCAGACATCCATCCTAAGTACAACCCAGTTATCTTCCACGATATCACAACTGGCGCCCGCATCATCACCCGTTCCACGGCTACTTCCGCTACGACGGAAGAAATCGACGGTGTTGAATATTTCGTCATCAACTGCGGTATTACCTCCGACTCCCACCCATTCTTCACTGGTAAGAATCAATTCGTGGATACGGAAGGTCGCATCGACAAATTCCAAAAGCGTTTCGGTGCTGTTCGCCGTTCCAAGAAGCCTTCTCTTTCCTAAGAGTTGTTCTTCCAATAATTTTCAAACGGGATGCCTTGTGCATCCCGTTTTTTTGGTACGCCAGACATGGCACACCC
>JAWXTZ010000144.1:0-4626 GCA_044433085.1 Akkermansia sp. | reverse complement strand
CAATGAATGGCAACGCAGAAATGCCTCCTTAGCTCAGTTGGTTAGAGCAGTTGACTCTTAATCAATTTGTCCGCGGTTCGAGTCCGCGAGGGGGTATCAAAAAGGCTCAATCCAAAGATTGAGCCTTTTCTGTGTCTAAATCCTCACGGTAAGAACTTGAAGCTTGCATTTTGGGCGGATTTGTGTAGACTAACATACGATATCAAGACTCCTACAATGGTGTGGGCGTCAGCTGATATCGCCCCTGAATTATATGAATTTAAATCCATTCTATTATGTGCCTATCGTCGCGCTTGCGGCATCGGCACTTTATGCAGGCGACCTCGACCTCTTTGCTAATCCCATGGCCACCAAATTGAAGGCTGGGGTGACGGCAGAACAAGTCAAAGCGATGGACAATCCTGTCTTGCGTAAGGCTGCAAAAAAGATGCTCGGCAACAAGTACAATAAAAAGTACCGCTGCGCTGTTTTTCCTGCAATGCATAACCCTGCCGCACTTGGTGAAGAGCTGAGTATTGGCGAAGGTTATAGCTTCTATCAAGGTGTTACGGGTGTTATTCTCGATCAAGGAGAGAATGTTGTCATCGTTGATGGTATCCCCGATGGCGTTGAAGCCGCTATCGTTGTTCCTGATTGGATGCGTCGCCCCGCTGATGAGTCCAAACCAACAGAAGACCCTAATGGATGGAGTTTAAAGAAAAAGGCTTACCCCATCAAGAATGGTGTGAATAAGCTCAATATTGAAAAGGAAGGTCTTGCCTACGTCATTTACTTCTTTGATGATATCAAGGACAAGCCAGCCCTGAAGATTCACTTCGTCAATGCCAAGGTCAACGGCTACTTTGATGGTAGGAAACAGAGCAATGAAGAATGGAATAAGTTGCTGGACAATGCAAAGTATCCCATCATGGATGCCATCGGCAAGTATATTCAAGTGGGCTACCCCGTGGAGGCCTTTAAAAAGTACAGCTACGGTAAGGGTGTCGAGCTCATCAAGAGCTATGATGATATGTTGCAAGCGCAATATGACCTGATGGGCTGGACGAAGTACAATCGCATCCCTAAGAACAGATTGCTTTCTCGCGTCAATTTCAACTACTACATGTTCCGCGACAATGATGGTGTGGCTTACATGGGCGGACCTGGTTATCTTTATGCCATGGGCTTGGTGACTGACCCAGCTGTCGTGACCAAGGGGGATCCCTGCTGGGGCTTCAACCATGAGGTGGGTCATGCTCACCAGCTTTACCCCCACTTCAAATGGGGTGGTATGACGGAGGTAAGCAACAACATGTGCTCCCTCTACGTCAACATCCTCTTTGGTTCGGAAAGCCGACTCAAGGAAGGGAAGTGCTATGATAAAGCTCGTAAGGAAATCATTGAAAGCGGTCAAGGTTTGCTTGAATGCCCTAATGTGATGAGCCGCCTCGTCCCCTTCTGGCAGTTGCAACTCTACTTCACTCGCGAAGGTTACAAGGATTTTTACCCTGACCTCTACGAGTGCTTCCGCCGTCAAAATGATGTTTTGACGATGGAACAACGCCAGAAGCATAGCAAGAACCCAGCTGTGCACCAATTGAACTTTGTCAAGCAAGCCTGCACCATTGGTAAAACGGATTTGACGGATTTCTTTGACAAGTGGGGCTTCTTTAAAGTTGGTGAATGGGAGGTGAAGGACTATGGTACCTATCACTACGCCATGAGCCAAGAGATGGTCGATGCTTGCAAGGCTGAAATCAAGGCAATGAATTTGCCTAAGCCTGCCTACGACCCAAGTAGTTGCGAGGATTAATCGCACGCGCAAGCTTTTTTATCAAGCCCCTTCTTTTTTGAAGGGGCTTTTTGATTGTCTATCGCCTGCGCTTAAGTTACAATGCGCGCAACAATGAATGCTCAACAACAAGCTGGCAAACTTTCGCCCTATGCACTATTTTGCTTTTTGACCCTCATTATTGGCTTTTTTACAGCTGTCAATGGTCAGATGCAAGGTCCCTTAAAAGAGTCTATCCTCGGGGAGGTCAGCGGCTTTAAAAATGCGCTCAGCAACCTGATTACCTTCTGTTTCTTCCTCGCCTTCCTACTGCACGGCAAAATGGGGGGTAGCTGGGTGAACCGCTTGGGCTACAAGAAGACGCTCCTTCGCTCCCTAGGCTTTTTGATTGCAGGGTTGCTTTGCTTTGCGCTCACCGCGCAGCTGGTCAGCAGCATTCCTCATTGGCATGTCGGATTGATGGGCATTCAGCTGCCCGTGACTTACTTTGTGTTTTTAGCGGGCTCCTACCTCTTGGGCACCTCGTCCGCCGTTGGTTTGGCGGCTATTAATCCCTATGTAACTGCCTATCCCTTGGCTGGGACTCAAGCTGTTCAGCGTTTGAATATTGCCTGCGCCTTCAACTCCGTCGGTACGACCATGGCGCCTTACTTTGTGACGGGGATTCTCTTTGCTGGTGTCGCCTTGCGTGATGTGGAGGCACAGCAAATGCTCGTGCCTTCCCTCTGCCTAGCCTTGGGGATTCTCTTGACCTTGCTCTTCACCGCACGATGCGATGTTCCTGATATCGAGGGGACGCGCAGCAGCTCTGAAGAAAAGTTGGAGCGCAGTCTTTGGTCTTTCCGTCATTTGAAATTGGGTGTTGTAACCGCCTTCTGTTACCTTGGTTGCGAGGTGGCTGTCGGTGCTAACATCACCATGCACTCAGCCGAGCTCTTTGCCAATAATCCTGATGCCACCTTCTTCGGCATGAAGCTCAACATCCCCACCCTGATGGCAACTTGCTACTGGGGTGGCATGCTGGTGGGGCGCCTTGCATCGGGGCTCTTTGCCAACATCACCCCGCGCGCCCTCTTGACAGCTGGCTCCTTAGGGGCTGTCATCCTCGTCATCTTAGGCATGGCCACGCAAAATCTCTGGCTCATTGTCGCCATTGGTCTCTGCCACTCCGTGATGTGGGGTGGTGTCTTCACCCTTGCCGTGGATGGCTTGGGCAAATACACCTCTCAAGCATCGGGTGCGCTGGTGATGGGGGTCTTCGGGGCAGGGGTCATCCCCTTAACTCAAGGCTTTTTAGCCGATGCCTTCAGCTGGCAATGGAGTTGGGGACTCATCCTCATCGCCGAACTCTGGGTGCTTTACTACGCCCGATGGGGCTCCCAAAAAGTACTTTAAATTCGGCGTTTGCGTCGCATCAGGAGGGCGGCAAGTGCCAGCAGAGTGAGGCTGGTGCTGCTTGGCTCGGGGATGGCTTGTAAAGTCAGTGAACCTTGCTCACTCAAGCCGACCACGGCAAAGTCGGGCATCTCTTGCTCGACTCCATCAACCGTGCTGCTGATGGTGATGCCCATGGCATTGAGCCCTTCGATGGAGCTAATGCCTTCAAGAACGATGCTCGGATTTACTTGAGCATCTAGCAGGGCCGTGAAGGCGAGGTATTCATCAGCCGTCATGTTGATGTTGATGTTGAGCATCCCTTCAAGGGTGATGAGGGTGCTGGCGTCCGCCTCCAACAGGCTGATGCGGTATTGATTTCCTTCAATGCTCATGTTTTGAGCATTCGTGGCTTCAATGCTCAAGTTGTGCGCGACGACACTGCTGCTGGCATCACCGCTGATGCGGGACAAGCTGTCGAGCTGGACCTCATCTAGCCGCAGGCTGGCACCTGATGTCATCACAATCAGGGTATCGACCAATTCGGTGTCGTAGATGCTGGCATCGCTGTTATAAACGCTTTGCGCCATGGCTCGGAGCAAGGGGCTTGGGGTGCTGGCACTCTGGATGGTGATGAGACCATGCGCAACTTGAGCTTGGCTCAGCTGTTTCGATTCGATGCTGGCTCCTTCTTGATGGAGGGTAATGCTGGCATCGCTGCTGCTATCTTTCGTGGCAATGCGCATGGTGCTCTTGTCCTCAGCATCGACGAGTTCGATACAAGCTCCCTATTGCAGGGTGATGGTCGATTGCTCGCTTGTTGTCAATTCGCTGCTGCTGAGCGTTGTGCCGTTGATGAATAAGTCGTTATCATGAAGGGTGATTTGATCAATGCTCGCCTTGGTGTTACTGATGCGAAGGGTGGTGTCTTGCAACTCGCTTGAGCTTAGTGTAGCACCCCCAGTCAATTGGACGGTGCCACCACCTTGCACAGTCACGCTATCGACCTTGGCTAGGGCTTGCGTCATCTCCAATGTTTGGTTTTGCTGCGTTTGGAGGGTGATTGCTGCGCCAAGTTCGTAGTCGAATTGATGGGCAACGGTCACCGTAGCATCGTTTCCATAGGCTGCGATGGTGGCGCCATCCTTGATGGTGACATCGAGCAGTGCGGTGCTAGCCACAGCTGCATTGCTGGCAAGATTACCGAGCGCGAGCGTTGCGCCCTTGTTGACGGTGATGCTGGTACCACCAGCAACTTGGTCGCCCAGTGCCGTCAAACCGTAGTTGAGCTGTAAACAAGCACCATTATTGATGCTGATGGATGATGCTTCCCCTTTGTTTTGGATGCCTAAATTGCTTTGAATGATGAGCTTGCCATCAAGATTGAGTGTGCCGGCAAGACTGTCACTGTAGGGCACCTTGCAAAATTAGCAGCCCTGTGCTTTGGATGGATGCTTGAGGCTAGCGGCCGCTGCAATTGA
>JAWXTZ010000143.1:0-4693 GCA_044433085.1 Akkermansia sp. | reverse complement strand
AGATTTGACCTAAAAAAGGCGCAAAAGTCACAAATTTGCATCGCATTTCAAGAAAGACCCGAAAAAAATCGATTTAGGGTTTAATCCGAGGCATTCAGACTAATTTTGCAAGGTGCCCTTATGCACAACCTAGCCCAACCTTGCATCCTAACCCTCGCCTCATTCACGCCCGCTCTTGCCTTACTGAACACTGACCTCAGCACGATCGCGCAGCAAATCTCAGCAGTCGGTATCATGGCATACTTCCTCTGGCGCGAAACCAAGCACAACCGAGAGCTCAAAGACGAAATCAAAGAACTCAACAAAACCATCATCGAGCTTCTCAAAGAACGAGAGGACAAATAAAGCATCAGGCGGATTCTTCATTGAATCCGCCTTGTGCTTTTCACTCTCCAACGAAGCCGTCACCATCCGCATCGTGCATGTAGGGATAGAGCCAGTGCTCAGATGAAATAGGCATGCGGTAGCCAGCGGCTTTTGCCTCTTTGATGGTTACGCGTCCGTTGCCGTTGGTATCGACATCCTCTAATCTGCCGTCCGCTAGAATTTGAGGTCTGCCCTTGTATACGCCATGCTCTTCATTGTATTTGTCGGGGTTGGTGTTGGCGAACTCTTCTTTGATGCGATTGCCGCGAAGCGTGTACTCGTATTGGTAGCGGCTTGGGATTTGGGTTCGCGAGTTGGGATAAGTGATCGTGGCAACAAAGTCGGTACACCCTCCTGCGGTTCGGATGGCTTTCTCCATGTAGGCTTGGTCTCCATGGCGATTTAAGGCAGAGTCCTGAGGCGTGATGTTGTAGGCGTTGGATACCCCGCCTAGGGAGTCGGCAATGACGTGTCCTTGGTCTAAGTCGGGATGCTCTGTCCCTGCTACATTGGCTTCATCATCGTAGTATCGACCTTTGCTATTGACTGGCTCGGTTGCATCGTTCTGAAGGATGATGCGTGAGGCTAGAACGTGGATGAGCTGCCCATGTTCGTTCGTCAGCGCCCAGTAGACGCGTGAGCCAAAGCCAACGTCCACTGCTACCTTCTTAGCTCGATATCCGCTTCGATTGCCCCCTTCGACGGAGATGATGCGGTACGCCTCTCCTTGATAATGGAGCGTGTTTTCGTTGATAAGGTATTGACTTCGATTAGAAGGCGCGTTCTCGCTAGAGGCGGGGTTCAGCGCAAATAAGCAGGATATGAAGAAGATAATCAGCTTAAGAAGGGTAGATGTTGCTTGTGTGCGCATGGCGAAAAGATTCTTGTTGAGCAGACTAAAGATGATGTAACAGTCAGATTAAGACTATTTTATACACAATGAAGCTCATTGCACAAGAATAAATATCCTATTTTGGGTTATATTAAGTCATGCTGTACCCTTACGATATCAATATGCTTAGACAACGATACAGTGCCAGAGAGATAGCTCTCCGCGATTACCTCCGTGCAGCCCGCAAACGCAAGGGCTTGTCACAGGTGGAGTTGGCTAAGATTTGTAAGCTTCCTCAATCCTTTGTTTCTAAGTATGAGATTGGGGAGCGTTATCTGAGTTTCACGGAGGTACTTGACCTCTGCGACATTCTCGACATCGAGCTCCAAGACTTGCTTCAGGTCTTAGCTGATGCACGTGAGAATGAAGCACCTTGAAACTTGCCCAGCCCCGCGCCTATACATGGCAGTACCGAAAACTAGAGCTTGAATCTGGATTCACCAGTTGATATAATTTCTTAACAAGGGAGTTTAGGCATTGAGCCCTCGCCTCCAGTTAAAATATCTTATTAGGAATCCCCAATGATTGACGACCCCAGACTAAATCTAGCATACCCTGATTGCCAGACTGTAGAGTTACCATCGCCAAGCGTAGCGCCAGTGATTCCTGCGGATACTTATCCATTGCTAGGCTATCCAAAAACGAAGCCTAAAAGGGTGATACCCCGCCCTCGAAAGAACACAAACTGTGACATTATTCATACGGTCTGCGAAAGCACCGAGGGATTCATCAACGCCATTCCTAAGACCCAACGAAAGAAATACGGGCAATTCTTCACCAGTAAGGAAACGGCTGAATTCATGGCTAGCATGTTCTCCATTGATTGCCGAAACAAGCACCTATCCATTTTAGATGCAGGTGCAGGTTCGGGCATCTTATCTGCTGCGCTAGTTGCAAGGATTCAATCCTTACCTCAAATCACAAGCATTTCGCTTACGTGCTACGAGACTGATGATATTATCTTACCCCTGCTAGAGCAAAATCTGCGATTGATTCAAGAGCATTCGGACATCCCAGTTGATTTCAAATTGCTCAACGAAAACTACATTATCAGCCAAGAAGCTGAGTTTAACCAGTGGTTACAAGCGGACGCAAACGCAGCAAAATATGATTTAATTATCGGCAACCCACCGTATAAAAAACTACCCAAACAAGCCCCTGAAGCTAAAGCGATGGAGCGCATCTGCTATGGTGCACCAAATCTCTATTTCCTATTTGCGGCTATGGGTATCTTCAATCTAAAAGAAGCAGGCGAGCTCGTTTATATCATTCCACGCTCATGGACATCAGGTGCTTATTTCAAGCTCTTCAGACAGTACTTATGCCAAGAATCCATCTTGACACAAATGCACTTGTTTGCGAGTCGTAAAAAGGTCTTTGAATCAGAGGACGTACTGCAGGAGACAATGATTATCAAGCTGAGAAAATCCAAGGAAAAGCAACCCAACATCTTGATTACTAGCTCTGCAAATAATCGCGACTTTGCCGATAAAACAAGCTTCTTAGCAGACTATGGAAGCATTGTATCGCCTCAAGATAACTACGTCTTTTTAGCGACTAATGCAGCGGATGTTGCTATACTGCAAGCCCTGCAAGGATGGCGTGACACGCTACCATCCATCGGACTTAAGATGAAAACAGGCTTAACAGTCCATTTCCGCAATCGCGAGCTGCTGCAAGATGAATGTAATGTTAACAATGTTCCGCTCTTTTATGCTCAGCATATTAAAGAAGCGCAGGTCATCTTCCCTGTAGGAAAAGAGGGCGAATACATCGAGACAAGCCATGCTGCGCTACTTCAGGAAAACAGCAATTACCTATTTGTGAAGCGATTCACGTCGAAGGAAGAATCACGTCGTCTCCAATGCGCCCCCTATTTCGCCTCAGACTATCCAGATTACCATGCCATTAGCACCGATAACAAAATCAACTTTATCTGTGGTGCTAGCAAACTTTCGGAGTCTGTTGTTTGGGGGCTTTTTGTCATCTTCAACTCCACAATCTACGACCAGTACTACCGCTTACTCAATGGTTCCACTCAGGTCAACTCTAGTGAAATCAATGCGATGCCCATGCCACCTCTCCACCTATTAGAAGCAATGGGCGATAAGATGGCTTCAAGCAAAGATTTCTCGATTACGCAATGTGACCATATTTTAGGACAATACTTATGAGCAAGATAGAAGAAGCCCAATCCATTTTAAGTGACTTGCAAGTCCCCCAGCAACAACGCTCCAGCATTTGTTGCTTAAGTCTTCTAGCTCTCGCTCAAATCACAGAATCATCCCAGTGGACAAAAACGAAGAACGACTGGATACGCATTCACGATATCATTGAATTCGCACGAACCCACTATGATAAAGATTACGCGGAGAACAGCCGAGAAACCTTTAGAAAGCAAGCTATCCATCACTTCCGCAATGCTGCTTTTATCGAAGATAATGGGCTAGCAACCAACAGCCCCAACTACCGTTATCGCCTGACGGACGAAATGCAGAAGCTGCTGCGCTCCTACGGCAAAACAACATGGGCGAAGAACATCAAACGCTTCTTTAAAACCCACGAAAGCTTGATTGATAAGTACGCGCAGAAGCGCACCAGCAAAAGAGTGAGCGCCACCGTTAATGGGGAAATCTTAACATTCTCAGCAGGTGCGCATAACGTCTTACAGAAAGAAATACTTGAATCGTTTGCAGCGCATTTTGCACCAGATAGCATCTGCCTCTATGTGGGCGATACCGCCAACAAAGACCTTTATCTTGACACCAAGACGCTAGAAGAGATAGGCATCACCATCACTCAGCATGATAAAATGCCCGATGTCGTGTTGTACAGCAAAAGCAAACAGTGGCTCTATTTCATCGAAGCTGTAACATCAGTTGGACCGATGACACCCAAGCGAATTAGCGAAATTCAAGCCATGCTTCCATCCCCAGAAGCGAAGGCAATCTACATTACAGCATTCCTAGATTTCAAAACCTACAAACGCTTCGCCAAAGAAATTGCTTGGGAAACCGAAGTATGGATTGCTGCGATACCCGAGCACATGATTCACCTCAATGGTGATAGATTTATTGGTCCTAGATAATAATTTTAAGATTAGTGAATCTTCCGTCATGGAAATCTGAAAATCCTAACAACTTAACATTAAGATTGACACAGAACAATGAATAGTGTTAGCGTAAAAACGTAATGAAGAAAGGCTATTCACAGCAAGCGCGTTCAAAGTCAGAGGATAAGCTCTGGACTTTAATAAACGCGCGTGCCAAAAGAGCTCGTTCCAGCAAGGGTCGCATTGGTAGTGCCAGTTTTGTTCATTCAGGAGAAAGCAAGGACTTCACCTACAATTATATTGAAGGAACGTCCTTGCTTCAGAGCCTCGTACATCCTAACGGAATCACCACGACCAATACCTACGAAGCGAGCCGCAACCTC
>JAWXTZ010000142.1:0-4809 GCA_044433085.1 Akkermansia sp. | reverse complement strand
GCGAAAAAAACACGTGGGGGGAGGGGTGGGGGGTGGGCGGTAACGATGCGCAGCATCGTGAGCGGGTCTGGGGGTGCACCCCCAGTGGGATGCAAGTCGGATTGCGGATGAGCAATGCCGAGACGACGAAAGTTAGGGGCACTCCCCGAACGGTGCTGCGTAGCAGCATGAGAAGGATAAGCCCTGCTGGGTCTGGGCAAAGCCCAGTGGGTGCAGGGTGAAACCCTGCTGGGGTCAAGGGGCAACGCCCCTGCTGCCAGAGGCAAGGCACCAACTTGCCCTCACCAGTTATTAGCAAATGTCCGCGTAGCAAACCAAGCACCAAGCCACCCGCCAAGTTGGTGCCTCCTACTTCTTCGGGCGATAGCCCGCACTTGTCTTCCGTGGCAAGCGCGAAGCGTAAAGCCGCTTTTACGCTTTGCGCTTGCCACGGAGAATAGAGCGACCTTCGGTCGAAGAGGGGGGGAGTCGCCCAACTTGGCGAGTGGCACCATGCAAACTGTGCCACTCGTGCATCTGCTAAGTTCTGGTGAGGGTAAGTTGGGCGACACAAATGCACTGCATTTGAGCCAGAGTTGCGAAGCAACTCTGCCCGAAGGGTGAAGGTGTGCGAGCAGCACACCTGAAGCAACTGCGCGCTTCGCGCACAGCTGCCTCTGGCAGGCAGGGTTTCACCCTGCACCCACTGGGCTTTGCCCAGACCCACAAGGGCTTTGCCCTTGACCCACCAAAGGGCTAGCCCTTTGGAAACCATCTACGATGCTGCGCATCGTTACCCCCTTCCACCCCTTTACACGCTCTCTTTCTGTGGCATTTCTGGCTTTTCTCCCCTTTTTCCACAGCTCAGGCTTGACCCATGCCCCAAAATATGGCATGATACGCCTTCATTTTTATCACCCATATGCTTGAAATTCTTCACTCTTTCTTCGCAAGCCCCGGCTTCATCTTCGTCGCAGGCTTGCTCTTATTAGGTTCCTTCTTCTGGTACCTCGCCGCCGAAAGTGAACGCACGATGCGTTTTGTCGGTACGTTCTTCATCATCGGTCTCTCCGCTTTCTCCATTGTTTCTCTCATGGATCGCGGTATGCAATACGGTATTGATATCAGTGGTGGTGTCGAGTTAACGCTCGAGGTCCAACCTAAAATCGATGATAATGGTCAGGTTGTCCCCCCCACTGCTGATGATATGCAGATGGCTTGCACCATCCTCGATGAGCGTCTCAATGCCACGGGTACCAGTGAAGTTCAAATTATTCACTCCAAGGACAAGATTCTCATCCAAATCCCTCAGCAAGACCGTGACCCCGAGCTCAATAAGCAAAAGCTTGACGCAATGGTGACGATGCTCACGAAGATGGCGAAGCTTGAACTCCTCGCTGTCCACCCACGCAGTAATGATATTATCTACAGTGCCGAAATGCAGGAGAATATCGCCGCTTACGAAGTTCGTAAGTTGGAGCACGAGGCTAAGGTCGCAGCCCTTGGTGATGACCGTTCCGCCGCTTCCCGCTTGCGCGCCCCAGCTCTTCCTCGCATCCCCGCTAGCCTTGGTGCCAGCGATTACATGGTTTTGGAACACCCCATTACCGATAATGAAACGAATGAGCCTGTCCTGACGAAGGATGGTCGCCAAGCGATTGAGTACATGGTGCTCCAAAAGCCTTATGCTGCGATGCAGCAGGATATTTATATCACGGGTAAGGATGTTGTTGATGCTCGCCCTAATGGTCTTTCTAAGGGTGTTGTGAATGTTGTTCTCGGCCGTGATGGTGCCGGTAAGATGGCTCGCTTGACGACGCCTATGTCCAAGGGTGTTGACCGCCTTGCTGTTGTGCTTAATGGTCAAGTGAAGAGTGCGCCTACGGTGCAATCGACTCTCGGTAAGGAGTTCCAAATTTCTGGTCTCAGTGCCCCCGGTGAAGCTGAGGATATTTCCAAGGCTCTCGCCAACCCGCTCTCCAGCGACTTGGTTGTTGAAGGTCGTAAGGAGGTGAGTGCTCAACTTGGTAAGTCCGCTCTCAAGCAGGGTATCATTTCTGGTCTTGTCGGCTTTGCAGCGGTGATGGTGTTCTGCTTCTGGTACTACCGCACGGCTGGTTTGGTTGCGGTTGTTGGTCTTGGTATCAATGCGCTGATTCTGCTTGGTTTGATGAGTCTCTTCGGCTTTGTGCTCACTCTCCCCGGTATTGCTGGTATTGTTTTGACGATGGGTGTTGCGATTGATGCCAATGTGCTGATTTACGAACGCATGCGCGAGGAGCAAAAGCTGGGTCGTGGCTTTGTGGAGGCTCTCCGCAATGCTTATGATAAGGCTTTCTCCGCCATTTTTGACTCCAATGTCACGTCCCTGATTACGGCGGTGATTCTCTTCGCGCTCGCTAGTGGCTCGATTAAGGGCTTTGCGGTGACGACGAGTGTTGGTATTGTGACTTCTCTTTTGGGTGCCATTGTGGTGACTCGCGTTCTCTTCTATTGGACGGAGCATTTTGGTGTCATCAAGGATATGAAGTTCTCCCGCGCTCCATTTGAAGATAAGCGTTTCCAATTCATGAGCTGGCGCAAGCCTGCGGCCATCGGCTCCATGTTGCTGATTGTTGCCTGTGCTGTTTACGGTTTTGGTGTCCGTGGTGAAAAGGCTTTGGGTATTGACTTCACGGGTGGTACGTCCCTGACTTACGTGATTCCTAAGGAGGTGAATGTGGATTATGCCACCATCGAAAAGGATGTCCAAACGATGAAGGGCTTGGCTAAGAAGCCAACGGTTCAAGAGTTCACCAATGCCGATGACTACAACATCAAGATTCGCTGCACCAATCTTGCGGAAGCTGGCGTGATTGATAAGCACTTGCGCGATGCCTACCCTTCAATGAAGGATTTGGAACCTGCTTCGATTGATGAGGTGAGCTCCTCCCTCGGTTCAACTTTCCTTCGCACGGCCTTGGTTGCCATTGGTGTTGGTTTGCTGGGTATTACCTTCTACCTCGCTCTTCGCTTCGAATGGTCCTTTGCGATGGGTGCACTCATTGCTATTGCGCATGACTTGCTCGTGGTTATTGGTCTGGTTGTCCTGATGGGGACCGAGCTGAACATCATTCACATTGGTGCCTTCCTGACGGTTGCGGGTTACTCCATCAATGATACGATTGTTATTTATGACCGTATTCGTGAAAAGCTGCGCTTGGCCGAGCCTAATGAATCCTTGGTCGATATCATGGATGATGCGATGAATGATACGATTTCTCGTACGATTTTGACTGGTCTTTCAACGATTGGTGTGCTGGTTGCCCTCATCTTCTTGGGTGGTCCTGCGATGCAGGATTTCTCCATCACGATGCTCTTGGGCGTCTTGGTGGGTACTTATTCCTCCATCTACATTGCATCCCCCATGGTGCTGCTCTTTGCTCGCAAGCATGACCTCAAGGCTGAGGTGATGCGAGAGGATGAAGAGTTGGTCGCTGGTGGTGGCGCTCAATAAGGAATCCCTTTTTCACAAAGCTGCGCAACTTCGCTTGCGCAGCTTTCTTTTACCCCTATCCGTTCCATGTCCCCGCGTTTGATGCGAATTTTACTCCTGTGTTGCACTCTTCTTTTTATAGCGGCAGTTGCGGGTGCGGTGTACTGCGGGGAGCAGCTCAATGAACGCGGGCTGGATGTCGCGCGCGAGCTTTACTTGCGCCGCTTGATTTACTTTCACTTTGTCCTTTCCCAGCTCTCGATGCTGGGGGCGGTGCTGGTCGTTTACCTCGGGCGTTTCCGCGCCCAACGGCAGCACCTTGTCATTTGCTACAATGAGAAGGGGCTTGGTATCTTGCCCCCCGGTATCCGTCTTCGTCCGCACACGACCTACCAATCTTGCTTGGGGCAGATGCGTCAGGCAAAGCTACCATCCCCCCGCCACCCCATTGTGGTCTACCCCATGTTTATGCAGAGTGGCTTCTCTAGCGGAGAACGCTTGCTAGCCGAGCTTAAGTCCGCCTATGCGGCTAAGGGTGGGCAGGAGCCCCAGCTCTTCGTTCAGCCCGTACTGGGGGCATCCCCATGGCTAGCTGAGCAAGTCGCCAAGCAGTTGACCCAAGCCTTAGCAGGGATGACCGAGCCCATTGCCCTTTTAGTGGTGGCCCATGGTGCCGCAGCAGGGCAGCAGCCCGCCCCTGAGCCCGAGCTCTTCTGCCGCCGCCTTGCCAAGCTTTTGCCCCACCGCGAAATCAAGCTCAGCACCATCGGCACAGCCGATGATATTTTGGAGGACATGTCCCAACTTGCCGCCCCGCGCGTCCTCCTTCTCCCCTTCTTGATGACCGAGGGCATGCACTTCACCCGCGACCTGCCCACCAAAGAGCAGGCACAACATATCGGCAAAGAATTGCACATTCAAGCCGTCGTCGGTGACTTATTGTCAAGAGTTTAAAAAAACTTGGACGGCTTGTAATGAATTAAGTCTATTTCGTTAATGACTCAACCCGACTAATTTAAAGTCAGACTTTAAATTAGTCAGGTTTTGTTTAAGTGATTATTTATGATTGACTTCTGCTTCGTCTCGTCTAATATAAAGTTGAACTTTAAATTAGACGGATCATGTATCGCTCACGCAGTTTAGAAGCAAGTCTCAAGTTGATTAGTCAATTCAGCCCAGTCGTTGTGTTGACGGGACCTCGTCAGGTGGGCAAAACGACCGTCTTGCAGCACACCGAGCAGGAGAGTCGTACCTATGTGTCTTTAGATTGCCTAGAAAATCGGCACCTAGCGCAGAATGACCCCGAGTTGTTCTTGCAGCGCTATCCCGCGCCCGTGCTGATTGATGAAATTCAA
>JAWXTZ010000141.1:0-4877 GCA_044433085.1 Akkermansia sp. | reverse complement strand
GAAGATGCTAAGCATCTGAAGCGAAAATGCGACATTTATCACAAAATTACGTCAAAAATGGGGCAGTTGGCGGTATTTTCTGAGGTGCCATCATTTTAAAACGAATTTTGCAAGGTGCCCTCAAGGGCTATCGCCAGAACATTCAATAAGCGTAGCGAAGCCATTCCTTCAACGAAAGCTCACCGTATTATGGATGAATTATCCAAAGACGCACAAAAACAAATCCAATGGAAGGCATTTCTCCGAAAGACGGGCTTGAGTGATGCCCCCGCGCAACTTTCTGAACTCATATCCCAACTACAGGACTTTTTACTTCCACTCCTAGCGCAGGAGAATCAAGGCAAACTTAAATGGACACCGAAAAAGGGGTGGACACCCTAATACCAAAAAGCGGTTATCCCTGATGGGATAGCCGCTTTTGATTGAGTGGGTGCTTCCCTTTAGAAGGTGAAGCGGTAACCAACGGTGCCGCTGAAGCTGTTTTGTCCGCTGCGCAGATCGCAAGAGGCGTCGATGAAGAGCAAACCTGAATCATCCGTAATGGGGATGCTGAGGCCGACGCCCAGCTCTACGCCCATGGCTCCGTATTCAGCGCCCTTGACCGTTTCGCTTGCACCATTGAGCGCGATGAGGATGACATCGGTCTCGGAACTGCGGTCACCTGCATCGTACTTGAGCATGGCGCGCGCCGATAGGACGGAGCTGCGGTTGTAGACATCTTCCCCGATGATGGTTTCGTACAATGCCCCTGCACCGATGCTGATGGAGTTGAGGGATTGATTGCTGACTTGGAGGGCGATATCGCTGTCTTTTTCGCTGTAGCCGTCGATTTGGCTCTTCACGTAGCTGATGTTGAAGAGGGGTTGGATGCAGCTGCTGGCATCTTCATTGAGCGCGTAGGTGTAGCCCACTTCGTACATCAAGCCCATGGCACTGCCGCTTGTATCACCTTTGGCATTCACGATGCCACCGCTGGTGGCGATGCTGCGATTGAGCATGACATCGGCTGTACCAAAGCTAGCGACAAAGCTGTGGCTCCAACGCTTGTGGTTCAAACGCGCATAGACACTGCCGTACATGGTATCCATATCGCCTGTTGAGCTGTCGGTGGAATCGGCACTCAGGTCGCCACGCAGGGCGCTGTAGGCAAAACCTATGCTGAATTTTTCTGTCAAGTCAAAGTCAACACCGATGGATGCACCGACGCTGTTGAGGCTGTAGCCAGCCATGGTTCCGTCGGAGGACAGGCGGGTGCTACCACCTTCTGCACTGATCCAAGCATTGACGTAGGGCATGCTGTCATGCACCTGACTAGGGTCAACACCCATGAATTTGCTTCGGTTACGGATGCTGCCCAGCTGGCGTTTTACATCACCCATCAAGGCTGGTCCAAGCACGCTTGTGCTAGCACCTGCAATGGCGGCACCCAAGGCATCGGCAGCGGCCGATTGCCCTTTGGTCTTGTAGATATCCAACTCGTCAAGCACCTTGGCCAAAGCTGAGTCATTTTCAGCATCTTTCCATTGGGGGTTAATCTCGATGAGTGCATTGCTCATCATCTTGAGACCGACTAAGCCGTTGGCGGTCTGGGCGAGACCGTTATAGGCCGTGCGGTTGAGTTCTCCCTTGATCGTTCCATTTTCCATATAAATGGTGCTGAAATATTTATCAAAAGCTCCACCCGCAAAGTCGAGTGTCACCCCATCCATATTCAGCTTACCCTCATCGGTCAGGACGAGGATGGTACCATTGAATCGGCTGATATCAAGAGCGCCATCTGCCTCGATGCTCAGTTGTCCACCGCTCATATTCAAGGATGAGTTGTCCCCCATTTGGATGAGGGGATTGGATGCCGCATTGAAGAACTGATCCCCCTGCACTAGGATGCTCAAATTCGTATCCTTCAGTGTCAGATTCGTTTCATTACCCATGCTCAAGGAGGCACCTTTCAAGCTCAGATTGCCACCATGTAGCGTCAGATTGGACTGATTACCGATACTGGAGGCGGCATCATTCAGCTTCAGATTGCCCCCCTTAAGTGTCAAGCTGGCATCATCACCGATGTTCAGTGAAGCATCATTCAAGTTCAGCGTGCTATCAATGGCAACTTGTGCGCCATCTCCAATATTCAGGGCGTATTCAACGACAATGCTTCCACCGCTGAAGCTGTAGTCACCCAAGACATCCATGGTGAAGGTGCTCACTGTCCCTTCGACCGTGATATTCTTATTCAGGCTAGCATCATTGCTAAAGATGAGCTGGCGGCTCACCAAGTAGTCATCGCTCTTGCCATCGGCAAGCCAATTGTTGTTGGTGGCGTTCCAAGCTCCATCTCCTGTCTCATTCCAATAAGCTTCAACTGCTAAATTGTTGAGAATGAGATTGCCTGCCCCATCGAGATAAATAACTGAGCCCTCAGCAAGGAACCAAGAATTGTCGTCTGCAAGGATGTCGGAGGCATCGCAAGCCAGCATCCCATTGTAGTAGCCCTCAATCAGACCAAAGCCAGCTAATTGCTCGGCGCTAAGTCCTGTAAAGAGTGTTTGTTCAAAGGCACCAACAACTTTGCTATCAAATCCTAGGGTAAAGCCTGCGCCATCGAGCGTCAACTTATTACCAGCGCCCATAGCGGCACCGGCAAGCCCCTGTTGATAGACAAGATGGCTCTTATTGCTCAAATTCACCTGTCCATTGATACGCGTTGCACCTGCGCTCATATCAAGGCGAGAGCCCGTATTCAGATTCAAGCTGCCACCTTGTGCAAAGAGATTAATCCCATCCTTGAGCAGCAAGGTCGTGTTACCCGCGACATTGATATTGTTGATTTTGTTACCATCAGCATAGGCCAATTGGACGCTACCCCCACCCGTGATGTTGAGGGTACCCGCATTGTTTACAGCACTGAGCATGGTGAGGGTATCACCCGCTGAAGCCTTGAGTGTGTGAGTCCCGCCTTGGGCGTATTGAATGCTGTGATGAATGAAGGTGTTATCCGCAACGCCATTGCTAGCCAGACTGGTGTTGGTGGCCATGGTGACACTCATCGCAGAGCTGTAGTCCACGTCTCCATCAGCCGTGGGGATTTGGTTGCCAACTTGCAGCGAACCACCCGACTTCACATTGATGCTCAGATTATCAGCAGTGCCTGGTCTGTTATAGGCCATAAAGCCCGCATTGAGGACAAACAGCCCACCGTCATTCACATTAATGACCGACTTCGCGCTCGTGTATCGCGCAATTTGACTATTGATAATGAAGGTACCATCAATATTAACCGTGGGGGTAACATTACTTGCCCCACCAAGGACAAGGCTATTTGTAAGGCCGTCTTTATTAGATGCACCGATGATAGCAAAGGTCGCACCCGCGCCCACGTTAACGACAATTTCTGCTTGAATTCCCGTGTAACCAACCAAGAGGCTAGACACCTCATATCGACCTTTACCCATGATATTAATCGGGTCCCGCCCCTGCCAAATATTGACATTATCAGACAACAAGGCACCCTGACCCAAGGTAATTGTGTATCCGCTTCGACTACCAGAACTGCTAGTAGCACCTCGGCGATAAGAGCCTGAGTGGGTACTGTTGGCACCACCTGACACCTTCATTTGCACTCCATCAGCAAGATTAATCTTAGCATTCACCGTATCCACATTATCAGGAATCAAAATGCGGTCCATGGTCGTGTTAGAGCCAAAGCTAATGACGGCATTACTGCTCGTAAGACTTACATCATTAAAGGTAAATCCAGCTTCGTTCACCAAGTTTAGATGACCCGATTGAACAATGATGTTCCCCTGATAATCCTTCAGCTTGGCTCCATCGTTAAAGACTGTTTCCGCATCGCTAGCGTCAAAGATGA
Source organism: Akkermansia sp. (assembly GCA_044433085.1). GTDB lineage: Bacteria > Verrucomicrobiota > Verrucomicrobiia > Verrucomicrobiales > Akkermansiaceae > Akkermansia. The sequence goes on along the minus strand of JAWXTZ010000141.1, from coordinate 1,012 downwards.
TCTTAGCATTGATGGAGGAAGTCGCGCCAATGTAGGAATTGCTGCTCAGCAAATTATCTTTAAAGGTCAACGAACTAGTGTCGTTAAGAATAATCTCGCCCGCGTTTAAGCTGAACTTACCACCCGTCAAGCTAAGAGAGACCGTTCCATTTAAGGTGATGGATTCGGTCACGACATTTCCAGCCAAAGTAGCCTCCGTCACACCTTCTGTAAAGATGGCTTGGAAGCCATTCTTGAACTCCAGAGCTTCACCAGCGGATGTCGTAAAGCCGTCGCAGCCATCCGCCCATTCCAAGCTACCACCAGCGTAGTAGGCGGAATCAGCTGCAAGTGCTGGATTCATAGCCACGGCAGTCACCAGTGTTGCACTAGTAAGCGTGATGGAAAGGGGAGAAAATACTGTCATGCAAGCAAGCAGAGCGGAGCGCAGGGTTGGGGGCAAATGTGTTTTCATCTTCGTCTAGCAACAAGAGGGATAAAAGTTTTTTTTGCGCAAAACAGGTGCTTTGACAGCACTTTTTTCCTCTTATGTTGTCACCAGCTTATCTGCTAACCTCCCTGCCGTCAAGCGCCATCCAAGACTTCATAAACCCATAAATACCCAAGCCTTCCACAAGCCACTAACTTACTTAACTTTGCTAAACTTCTTAGTTTAATTAAATATCAATTATGACACAATATCAGAGCAACCGAATAGATAATGACAGCAAATATTTAGTCACAAACAAACATTTTGCTTTCCACTGCATCAAAAAGAGTGTATACATTGACGTACGTTTTCATTTTTCAACTGGAGACGACCTACACACTTCACACTTCTGAACAAACAAACCGAAAGAGTCCTTATGGCAAAATCATTCCTCCCAGCCCAATACGCCCATCCTTACGATATCGATCCTAAGTACAGCAAGTCCGCTGCCTACTTCTGCATGGAATATGCGATTGATAACGTGTTCAAAATTTACTCCGGTGGTCTCGGCTACCTCGCAGGCACCCACATGCGCTCCGCAGG
>JAWXTZ010000140.1:0-4906 GCA_044433085.1 Akkermansia sp. | reverse complement strand
AAAGAAAAAGGAGCAAAAGCTAGAGGAAGAAGATCGTCCACAGCTGTTAAACTGCGGACAAGGAGAAACTTCTTATTATGAACTAGTTGGGTGATTTCTCTTCCTTAAGTTTACAGCATTGGCCTGGCACCATTTTTTCGATTTTTCGATGCTACGCATTGTTGCCGCTGCAGCGGCTTACTCTACGGCTCAATGGCTCGATGGCTCGCAGTTAAGCAGTCCTTGTTCTTCGAGCAGGGCATCGCTGTTGGGCTCGCGCCCCATGAAGTTGCGGTAGGCATCTGCTGCGGGGATGGAGTCGCCTGCACCTAGGATGGTTTCGCGGAAGCTGGCACCTGTGGCTTTGTTGTGGATGCCTTCTTTCTTCATGCGTGTGTAGCCATCAGCGGCTAAGACCTCTGCCCACTTGTAGGAGTAGTAGGCACCCGAGTAACCACCACTCATGCAGTGGGTCAGGCAACGCATGATGGAACGACGGGGGACGGACATGGGCACCGTCCATTCCTTCAGGGTTTCGGCTGTGGATGTGTCGATGTCCTTGCCTTTGAAGAGCTCATCGTAGCGGCTGTGCATCTCCATATCAAGCTTGGCGAGGCAGAACTGTGCCATGTTCTCGCGCGCGGGTAGGAAGTAGCGGGCAGCTAGGAATTTGTTGAGCAAGTCATCAGGAATCACTTCGCCCGTTTGGTAGTGCTTGGCGTAGCGCTTGAGGTTATCGCGCTCCCACGCAAAGTGCTCGTTGTATTGGCTGGGCATCTCCACAAAGTCCCAAGCGACATTGGTACCCGCATGAGACTCTAACTCGGCATTAGTCAGGGAGGCGTGCAGCATGTGACCAAACTCATGGTAGAGGGTGACAACTTCATCAAAGCTCATTAAACTGGGCTTGTCGCCGATAGATGGGGTCGAGTTGCACACCATGACCGAGAGTTGGGGGCCATCACCTGCACCAGCTTGGCGCAGACCTTGCACCCATGCACCACCATTCTTCGTGCTGCGGGGGAAGGGATCATAGTAGAACTGCGCGATGAGTTGACCTGATTTGTTGTCGGTGATATCGAAGAATCGCACCTCGGGGTGCCAGACATTGACGAGGGCGGGGTCGATGTCCGCCTCCTGATCGGGGCATTGGGTGGGGCGCTCGGTGATGGTGACATTGTAAAGCTCGCTAGCAATATCAAGCATGCAGCGCAGGACGCGGTCATGCTCCAAGTACGGGCGCATCTGCTCTTGGTCAAATTGATAGCGTTCTTGGGAGAGCAGGTTCATGTAGTAGGACATGTCCCATGGGTTAAGCTTATCGCTCTTCTTACCCTTCTTTTCAGAGATGAAGGCGAGGAAGTCGCTCATCTCCTTCTGCCAAGCGGGTTTAACCTTGGCCATCATCTCATCGACAAAAGTGCGGACATTATCACAATTGCCAATCATGCGGTGGGCAGCGGCAGCATCCACATAAGTCTTGTAGCCCAGCAAGTGGGCCATGCGCTGGCGTTTTTCAAGGATTTGGTAAACGATACCTGCGTTGTCGTAGGGGGGGGTAAAGCCAACATCTTCACTAGCCTGCCAAACCTTTTGGCGAGTGGCAGCAACATCGCAATTGCGTAAGATATTGAGGTAGCTGGAATAATCCATCGTGACAAGCCATTCGGGGGCTTGCTCGGTACCATGACCAGCAGCCAGGGCCTTTTGAGCGGCAAGCGCCTTCCACTCGGGGCTCATGCCAGCGAGTTCTGCCTCGTTGGTAATGAGGAGAGCAGCGGCATTTTTACCATCCAGCACATTTTTACTGAAACGCTGACGGAGGAGGGATAAATCGGTGACAAGCTGGTCAAACTCGGCCTTATCCTTGGGGGACAAATTGGCACCCGAGTCAATGTAGGAATCGAGGCTTTGTTGAATATAGCGTTGCTTAGCGGGGCTGAGCTGCTTGACCCATGGCTGATGGGCAGCGCGTTGAATGGCCTGCCAGAGTTGTTTATTGCCACTGACCCAAGCGCCAAACTCATTAGCGAGCTTGTCGGTCTTTTCGCGAGCGGCGCGGACTTCAGGGCTGTCCATGAGATTGCAGAAATTGACCAACATCATCTGGGAAAGATCGACAGAACTGCGGAGAGCCTCCATGCGAGCGAACGTATTCTCATAGCGCATCTCGTCGGGTTGAAGGGCGCAAATGAGCTCGATGGTGGCCTTAGCCTTACGAATTTGGTCTTCGAGTTGAATGACAGCATCATCGGGGGTAAAGACCGACCAGCAGGGGAGAGACTGGCGATTATTGAGGCTGATACTGAGGCCGGGGGAAGCGTCATTGGGTTCGGCACCGCAGGAGAGGGGGCAGGTATCGGGGAGAGGGTCTGGGGCGGGGACGCTGCTGGTATCTTGAGCGAGGGTGAGGCTGGAGAGGCAGAGGAGGAGGAGGGAAGAGCGTAAAGATGACATGAAGGGATAAAGGTTTTGTTACTAATGGGGTATAGTAGCATGGTGGGGGTGGGGTGGTCAAGGATAGAGCGTGGCAGCAAAGGGCGAAGCCTGAGCCTAGTGCAGGATGGCAAATCCTGCTGGGTCAAGGGCGAAGCCCTTGTGGGGGACATGGGGGCAAAGCCCCCAGCCCGTCGGGAGACGCTGTCGGCAGACCTGCCAGAGGCAGCGGAATTTGCGAAGCAAATCCGCAGGAGCCCAACTTACCCTCACCAGAACTTAGCAAAGGCACGCGTGGCAAGCCTAGCATTAAGCCACACGCCAAGTTGGGCGACCCCCTAATCCCCGCGCGAAGCGCGCATTATTCTCCGTTGAAGGCGCGATAGCGGGCAGAAAAATTGGCTTTTGTTTTACGCTTTGCGCTTGCGACACATAATTGCGGCTGAGCAATTATGAGACTGGAGCCCCCGAGACACTTCTCGGGGAATAGCGGAAGGAAGACAAGTGCGACCTTCGCCCGAAGAGATAGGGGTCGCCCAACTGGGCGTGTGGCACCATGCTAGGCTTGCCACGCGGACATTTGTGTTGCACTCGGGAGGGTCAGTTGGGCGACCGCTGGATTTGCTTCGCAAATCCAGCATGATTGTCTCGCCGACGGGCGTCTCCGACGGCAGGGGGCTTTGCCCCCATGTCCCCCACTGGGTACTGCCGTACCCAGACCCAGCAGGATTTGCCATCCTGCACTAGGCTCTGGCTTCGCCCTTTGCTGCCACCCTTCTACCATCCACCCCCACAAACAAAGACCGCCCGCTCTCCTCAGAAAGCGGACGGCCTGTCTAAATCTTTTCCAGTCTTCGATTACAGAATTGTTACTGCAATGTTCAAACCAGCTGTTACGATGGATACCATGCTCATCAACTTAATCAAAATATTAAGTGATGGACCAGATGTGTCCTTGAAGGGGTCACCAACGGTGTCACCTACAACGGCTGCATCATGGTATGCTGTACCCTTGCCACAGAAGCTTGCATCACCTGTTTCGATGAACTTCTTAGCGTTGTCCCATGCACCACCAGCGTTAGCCATGAATACGGCAAGGACGAAACCACCGGCCAAACCACCTGCAAGCAGACCAAAGACACCGGGGATGCCCATGAGCAAGCCTGTTGCGATTGGTACGATTATGGCGATCAAGGATGGTACAATCATTTCTTGTTGTGCTCCCTTGGTGGAGATTGCTACGCAACGTTCGTAGTCAGCTTTCTTGGTGCCGTCAAGGACTGCAGGGTCTTGAAGCTGGCGACGTACTTCTTCTACCATTGCCTTAGCGGCACGGCCTACTGCGTTCATGGTGAGACCGCAGAAGAGGAAGGAAAGCATGGCACCGATGAAGATACCAAGCAGTACCTTGGGGTTCATGAGGGATACGTCAAAGAAGGTCATGAAGGAGGCGATGTCCATCTTCATGAGGTGATCAGCTGCGTATTCAACTCCACCGTAGGTGAATCCACCAAGGTGTTGGGCAGCAATCTTGAGTTCTTCGATGTAGGATGCAAGGAGTGCAAGGGCTGTCAAGGCAGCAGAACCGATTGCAAAGCCTTTACCTGTTGCAGCTGTGGTGTTACCAAGTGCGTCAAGGGCGTCTGTGCGGCTGCGTACGTCTTCACCAAGGCCAGACATTTCGGCGTTACCACCAGCGTTGTCGGAGATTGGGCCGTAGGCGTCTGTTGCAAGGGTCAAACCAAGTGTGGAGAGCATACCAACAGCGGCGATACCAATGCCGTAGAGGCCGTGGCTCATGTTTGCTGTCGTGAAGGCAAATTCACCAGCTGCGCAAAGGTAGGCACCAATGGTTCCGATGACGATGAAGAGAACAGGCCAGCAAGTGGAGATCATACCAACACCAATACCAGCGATGATGACGGTAGCAGGACCAGTTGTGGAGTTTTCTGCGATGAATTGTACTGGCTTGTAGTCAAAGGATGTGTAGTATTCTGTGACTTTACCAATGGCGATACCAGTGACAAGACCGATAACGATGGAACCCCAGAGACCAGTTGCGTTAGCAATGCCAAGGGCTTGAAGGATGAAGTAGGATACAACGGCGATGAGAATCGAGGAGATGTTAACACCGAAGTTGAGGGAACCCATGAGCTGGGATTGTGTTGCACCTGGCTTGGTGCGTACAAGGTAGATACCAATGATGGAAAGGATGGTACCAACGGCACCGATAATCATAGGTGCCATGACGGCCTTAAGGGCTTCGTCATAACTAACGCTGGCAAATGCAGCTGCACCAAGGGCAGCGGAAGCAAGGATGGAACCAGCATAGGATTCGTAAAGGTCAGCGCCCATACCAGCAACGTCACCAACGTTGTCACCGACGTTGTCAGCGATGGTAGCAGGGTTACGAGGATCATCTTCGTTGAAGTGATACTCAGTCTTACCAACAAGGTCAGCACCTACGTCAGCAGCTTTGGTGTAGATACCA
>JAWXTZ010000139.1:0-4917 GCA_044433085.1 Akkermansia sp. | reverse complement strand
CACCTCATTCATGGTGTCTTGGCAGCAGCCCACAAAACTGAACCCACCAGCTAAGCATGGCGAATTTTTTCAGCAAGCTGCTCGACAAATTCTTGGGTGAGCCCGAGATTGACTGGGACGAGCTCGAAGCCGACCTCATCATGGCGGATATGGGTGCCAAGCGCGTCATCCCGCTGATTGAAGAGCTGCGCGACCGCAACGAGCAAGATGCCTGCGAAATCGTCTCCTTCATCAAAGCGGGGCTTCGCAGCGCCTTCCCCGAGCCGCTGCCCCAACTCCCCAGTCCACAGGCAGGTCGCCCCTGCGTCCTGATGATGGTGGGCGTCAATGGTACGGGCAAGACCACCAGCAGTGCCAAGCTCGCCTACCGCTTGCAAAAGCAAGGCAAACGCGTGCTGCTTGCCGCGGCTGATACCTTCCGCGCGGCCGCTGTCGAGCAGCTGGAAAGCTGGGCCACTCGCTTGAGCGTCCCCCTCTACAAGGGCAACATCAACCAAGACCCCGCCTCCGTCTGCTACGAAGCCCATACCATGGCCATTAAGGAGGGCTACGACTACCTCATCTGTGACACCGCCGGTCGCCTGCACACCCGCCACAACTTGATGGAAGAGCTGAGCAAAATCCGTCGCTCCATCGCCAAGCAAGATGAAGCAGCACCTCAAGCCTGCTACCTCGTTGTCGATGCCACCACGGGCGGTAACGCCTTGATTCAAGCGCGCGAATTCCACAAAGCCACCCCGCTTGATAGTGTCATCATCACCAAGATGGATGGCTCGGGCAAGGGCGGCGTCGCCGTCGCCCTGCGCGATGAACTCGGCATCAGCCCCCTCTACCTCGGTACAGGCGAAGGCAAAGACCAACTCATCCCCTTCGACGTCAATAAATACGTTGATACTCTTTTGTGAATTAGACATCGTGTAAAGCATGTGTCGCGTTGCATATGCTTTGCTTCCCTGCCCGTAAGGGCACATTATTTTAATTCCCAATTCCCAATTCCCAATTCCCCATTTTAATGAAAGATTCCCTTCTCGCCCTCGGGCATGCCGAACTCACCCAGTTGATGAAAGAGTACGGTCAAAGTGCCTTCCGTGCCACCCAATTGATGGAATGGCTGTGGAAGCACACGGTCACCAGCTTTGACCAAATGAGCAACATTGCACCCGCTTTGCGTGAAAAGCTGGCAGAGCGTTTCTGCATCCGCCCGCTGGAACTGGTGGAAGTGAACGAAAGTGCAGGAGGAACCAAAAAATTCCTCTCCCGCATGCAGGATGGGCACTTGGTGGAATCCGTCATCATCCCCGCAGCAGTCGGCAAAGATGGGGAACACAGCACCCGCATCACCCTCTGCGTCTCCTCGCAAGTGGGCTGTGCCTTTGGTTGCAAATTCTGCGCCTCGGGGCTGCTGGGGCTCACCCGCAACCTGACAGCGGGCGAAATCTTGGGGCAAATTTTACTGGCGCAGGACATCGCTCAAGAGCGCGTGGACAACCTCGTCTTTATGGGCATGGGTGAACCCCTTGCCAACATGCGCAACCTCAGCGTCGCGCTGAACCTGATTATGGACCATCGCGGTCTCAACATCGGGGCTCGCCACATCACCATTTCGACCTCGGGTCACGTTAAAGGACTCAAAACCCTCGCCGCCCTCGGCAAGCCCATCCGCTTGGCCGTCTCCCTGCATGGGGCAAGCAACGAAGTGCGCTCCCAAATCATGCCTGTCAACAAGACATGGCCCATCGAAGAGCTGGTCGAAGCCCTTCAAGAATGGCAGCAACACAGCCGCCACATGATTACCTTGGAGTACATCCTGATTGAAGGCGTCAACAACGACTTGGCGGAAGCCCGCAAACTCATCAACATCGCCAAGATGCTGCGCGCCAAGGTCAACCTCATCCCCTACAACACGGTAGAAGGTCTGCCATGGCAACGCCCCACCGAAGAACGCTGCAAGGCCTTTGCTCGCGCGCTCATCTCCAACAAAATTCCCGTCACCATGCGTTACGAGAAGGGGCATGACATCAATGCAGCCTGCGGACAATTGCGCATGCACCGCAAGCAAGAGGAAGAGCAGGCTTAATTTTGCAGCCGCTCAATATCTTTATTTTCAACCCATCCTCGGGTGCCGTTGAGGCATTCAATGTAGTCCCAGCTGGGGCGGTGGGCTAGGATGATGATGGGGGTGGATGCTGGTATCGTGATGATGGCAGAACCCTCTTGGTCAGCTGCGCTGCGTGCCGTGGTGTTGGTCGTGGCGTAGGCAATTTGTTCGGGTGAAAGGGCACTGAGTGCCGGTGTGCGCAGCGTTTCAACATAGACCCAATTGGCTGCGCAGTAGAGGCAGAGGATGATGCTGCTGGTAAGGCTGATTTTGAGGATGAGCCCTGATTTTTTCTTGCGCTCATTGCGCATGTCCATGATGCCTTGTTGCTGGTCGCGCGCCAGCAGCATAAACTTATGGGCGCGGGCTGCAATCCAACTGAGGCACAGCAGCAACAGAGCTGTGGCAATGATGCTGGCGATGCGCAGCTCGGGCACGGTGAGGAAGGTGAAGAGTTTATCCTTCCCCTCGCGGCTGGCAAGGATGGCGCCCTGCTTGCGTTGAATGAAGTCAAGGTTCGCCTGTGCTTCCTTGAGCGATGGGTTTTCTTGCAGTGCGCGGGCGTAGGAGAGGGCGGCTTGCCCCTCTTCCCCCAAGCGGTATTGCGCGTTGCCGAGGTGGTAGTACAGTCTGGCAAGGCTGGTGCGCCCCGCCAAGCTGGCATCGGTCTTCAGCATGTCAATGGCTTGGCTAAAACTTTGGCTCGCGTCGCTAAATTGTCCACCTGTGTAGGATTGGGCACCAGCTTGGTCCAGCTCGCTAGGTGTGGCAGCCACGCTGGGGGTATTGAGAAGTAGCAGCATGACCGCTGTGATGATGAGCATGCTGCTTTGGGTGAGGGCGCGGCGCAGCTGTTGCATGATGCTCTTGCGTTCGGCTGGGCTGATGGTGCTGGAGGCATCGGGGCGGAAGGCCTCCTCATTGCGTCGTTGGAGTAGGGCTTGGATGGGGGCGGACGCCAAGGCTTCGGGGCTAAGGTGCTTTTCCGCAAAGGCGCCTGCCGCTTTTAGGAAGGCGAGACCATCGGTCTGACTTGCAACATGCGCCAGCTGCTTTTCTTGGGCGCGGTTTCCTGCTGTGGCCAATCGGTGGTGTCGCCACGCGCGGGCTGCCATGCGCAGGAGGACGAAGAGCGCAGGGGTGTAGAGGAGAGCGTAGACCCAGAGGGGGAGGCACCAGCTCTTGCCATCCAGCTCTTCAGGTAGGGTGTTGTAGATGTCGGTCATCTCGGCCACGGGGACGCTGCCTGCTGGTGGGGGCTCGGCTGCCTGTTGCCCAAATTGCAGCCCCTTGCCTGCTTCATCACTCTGCATCCATTTCAGGGGGATGGGGGCGCTGCTGACCTGCTCGTACTGCTGGCTTTCGGGGTTAAAGAAATTGAGTTCAAATGCGGGGATGGCGGCTACCTCCTGCACGGGGCGCATGAGCTGGTGGTAAATCATGCCGATGCGCTCTCCATTGGCGTTGAGGATGGGTTGGCTGGTCGCGGGGATGAGTTTCCATGCCGCTGCATCCATGGGGCTGGGACCATTTTGTGGGGTTAGCGAGCCCATGCCCATCACGCGGATTTCGACGTCCACGGCCTCATTCATCGCCAAGCTTTTGGCATCGGTCTTGCTGCGGAGTTTAAAGTCACCGACCAGATTATCGAAGCTAGCAGGTGCCCCCGGTGGTAAGGGCAGGGGCTTGAGGCTGAGCCCGGGTAAGGTTAAATCGGCTTCCCCCAGTAGGAAGATGCCTTCGCGACGTTCGACATAGACGCTGGCACTCAACTCGGTACCCTGCTCGGAGAAGGGGGTCAGTTCGCCACGAAAATCCTGAGTGTTCCAGATTTGACCACCCGCCAAGGCGCGCGGTTGGGATTGCAGCTCGCGGTGGATGAGGGCGACGACACCCGACACCGAGGGGTTGAATGCGGACACCTTGACTCCTGCCGCCTTGAAGACGGGAATGGATGGGGCGCGAATCCCATCGGGTAGGAAGATTTTGAGGTTCGCTTGCAGGGTCTCGTTGATGTAGGGCTCGCTCTTGCTCAAGTACCACATGGCGCCGTAGCGCGTGGGGCTGTCAAACCACTTGATGTCGCTGGTGGGGCGCACAGGCAGCGTGGGCACTGGGATGTTGACCTTGCGTCCACTCTTGTATTCGACTTCAAGGGTGCCGACTTCCAAATCGCCCGCGCTATCGGGGGTGATGAGTAGGGGGTAGATTTCCAAGACCTTGCCGTCACTGCTTAGTGGGTTGTTGCCAACGCGGAAATTTTGCAACTTGACCGAGGCTCCTTTGATGCTGGGCACGGCTTTAAAGGTAAAATGGTCATCCCCACAGTCCTCGTCAACGAGGTAGAGGTAGACTTGCTCCCCCGGTACGGCGACACCTGTTGACCAGATGGCTTGAATGGCGGCCTGCAGCGGGCTGATGCCGCAGCAGAGGAGTAAAATAAAACTGGTGATGATTCGATTCATGATGTCAGTTTGGGCTAAGCTTGTGGTTTAATAATCTTTGGCAGGTGGGCGAACGCCCATCTTGATGCGCGGAACGGGGGAACCCTTCTCCTCATCCAAATTCATGTTGAGGATGCTGCGTGCCTTGTCACGATCTTTTTCCTCTTGGCTCTTGGGTTCGGGTGCTTGGGCATCTTGGGCGGATGGCTCTTCGTTCTGCTGCTCTTCAGGTTTTTCTTCAGGTTTTTCTTCAGGTGTTTCTGGTTGTTGCTCCTGCTGCTCGTCCTTTGGCTCGTCTTGCTGGTCGGACTTATCTTGGTCTTGGGGCTCGTCCTTTGGCTCGTCCTGCTGGTCGGACTTATCTTGGACTTGCTG
>JAWXTZ010000138.1:0-4948 GCA_044433085.1 Akkermansia sp. | reverse complement strand
ATAAGGACCTGAAGCTGTAAGTTCATCTTGGCATAAGTCGCGCTTACAGGCAAGTAAAATATCAGTCGCGGCGTCGAATGAGGCAGCTAAATCCACCTGCGCCAATGCCGTGGATGGGCAAGAGCCTGTAGGCGGGGAAGTCGCAGAGTTGCGAGCGGTAGGGGGCGAGTAGCGGAACCTCCACCGCTTCCAAATCGGGTTTGCGCTTCAGCAAGTAGGCCACCACCTTTTCGTTTTCTTCAGGCGAATAGGTGCAAGTGGTGTAGAGGATATGCCCATGGGGTGCCAAGCATTCGTAGGCAGCTAGCATGATGCCGCGTTGACGTTTGGCATTGCCCTTGACGGCAGATGCGCCCAAGCACCCAGTGTTTTTGATGCCTTTGGCCAGCAGGGATTGCCCGCTGCAGGGGGCATCGGCTAAAATGAGGTCAAACTGCTCCCCGCTCTTGGCCCATTGGTCGGGGCGAAGGCCGGTGATTTGAACATGGGGTAGTCCGCAGAGCTCCACATTTTGTCTAAGGATACCGCGTCTGCTGGCGACTAGCTCGTTGGCCGTGTGGGATTCTGTCGGCTGGTAGCGACCGTAATAAAGCATGGTTTTACCCCCCCGGTGCCGCGCAGAGGTCAAGGCTGCGTGTCGGTTGTGGGACGCAGCTAAGTGCGGTACTCTCCCAGCAGGAGGAGAGGTCGAGAATGTAGTAATAGCCCGCCTTGTAGTCATCAAAGTTACCCAGTTTTAGGCCTTCATCAGCGGGGATAAACACCTTGGGTGGTAGCCACGGCATGGCGGCGGTATCAAGGCAGGGGAAGGGTGGCTGATAGTCCAGTGGGGCACGGGGGAAAACCACAATAGCCGAACGGCTGGAACAGCCACCGTGGAGTGCTGTTAAAAAATGGTGGGCATCTTCCCCGTGCAAGAGAAGTTGTTCACAGAGCTTTTGCTCCGCCTTGCTAATCTCCTTATTCACTGTCGGCATTTTCGCTGAGGAGATACTCGGCCGCCAAATGGGCTGCACCGATGATGCCTGCATCGTGATCCAATTCGGCTGGGATGATTTGCAGGTTATCGTAATGGGTGTAGAAAAGCTGGGCCTTAAGGTGGTGGCGTAAGGGGGTGAGCAGGATTTCGCCCGCTTCGGCCAGTTCTCCGCCCATGATGACGGCCTCTGGGTTGAGCATGTAGACGCAGTTCGCCAAGCTGGTGCTGAGCTTTTTAGCGATTTTATCCCAAATTTGAAGCGCAATGGGGCATTGCATCTTGGCGTATTCAGCCAAGGCTAGGGGGCTGCATTCGGCTTCCGTTCGGGCGATGCCAGCTGCTGCGTAGGTGATGCGGGCATCACGGGCGATGGTGCAGGTGCCCACGTAATTTTCGATGGCACCACGGTTGCCATAGTGACCGATGCGCCCCGAGTAATTGATGCTAGATTGACCAATTTCTCCCGCAACGCCATTGCTCCCACGCAGGAATCGACCATCGGCAATGATGCCCGAGCCGACACCGCGACCCAACCAAATGCAAACAAGGTCATCAAAGCCTTGACCCGCGCCAAATTTCCATTCAGCAGCGGTTGCACAGTGGGCATCGTTATCAATAAAGGCGGGAAGACCAGAGATTTCCGTCAGGATACGTCGAATGGGGATGTCGTTCCACCCCGCGACATTGGTCAGGGAATGAACGGTGCCTGAGCGGCTATCAGCAAAGCCCGTCAAGCCCATGCCAACGGCCTTCACTGTTGGAAAGACAACTTTGAGCGCCAAGAGGCGCGAGGCGATTTCTTCAATCACCGCTGTCGGGTCGGGGAAGTCCGCTGTTTTCATCGCCTCCCCCTTCATGATGACGTTGCGACCTTGGACAACAGCAAAATCTATGCTGTCGTCATTCATGTGAATCCCTATGGTTGGTTGAATGGTATGAGGCATCTTCTCGATTAGTGTATCACAGCAGGCAGGCAGGGGGAAGCCCAAATCTTGTCTGTTTCACGCAAGCTCAGAACTTAGACTTTGGTGGTACATGGCTCATCCCAGCTTGGTAGTTCGATAGGCTCAATCCATGGCTGGTACTCTGGTGGAATGGGGGATTGCAGGGCGATGCGCTCTTTGCTAATCGGGTGGGTGAAGGCGAGTCGCCATGCGTGAAGCATCAGGCGAGTGGGCTTGCCCTTTTGTTTGGCGGGCTTGGCATAAATCGGGTCACCGAGCAGGGGGTGCCCCAAATGCAGCATGTGCACGCGGATTTGGTGAGTGCGCCCCGTGTGCAGGGTGCACATCACAAGGCTGGCGTCCTTACTGGGGTCGTGGTAAAGCACTTGCCAATCGGTGATAGCGGCTTTTCCTGAACCGGGGTTGACCACGGCCATTTTAAGTCGGTTGACGGGGTGTCGTCCGATGTTGGTGAAGATGGTTCCGCCCTCTTGCTTGGGGCAGCCTTGCACGACAGCTAGGTAGATTTTGGAGGTGCTGCGCTCGGCAAACTGACTGGTCAGGGAGAGGTGGGCGACATCATGCTTGGCCACAACGATGCAGCCGCTGGTGTCCTTGTCCAAGCGGTGGACGATACCGGGGCGCTCCACCCCACCGATGCCAGCCAAATCACCGCAGTGGTGCAGCAGGGCATTGACGAGTGTGCCATCGGGATTACCTGCGGCGGGGTGAACGACAAGCCCGCTCTCCTTGTTGATGACAATGAGGTCTTTATCCTCGTACAGCACTTCAATGGGGATGTCTTGGGCGATGGCCTCGGCTTGCTCGGGCTCTGGGATTTGTACCTCCAGTACCATGCCTCGTTCGACTGGGGTCTTGGGCTTGGTGCTTTTGCCATCCACCAAGATATCACCACTCTTGATGAGGGCTTGTATGCGGGCTCGGGATAAATCGGGCACTTGGCCCGCCAAGAACTGGTCGAGGCGCATGCCGATGTTGTCTTCAACGATGAATCTTGGCATGGTTACATCCCGGTGGGGTTATCGATAAAGATGCAGGGTAGACCAAAACGCTCTTCCAGCAAGCGGCCGAGAGCCTTGACACCAAAGGTCTCGGTGGCATAATGACCGGCAAAGAGGATACTAAAATCCATATCCTCAGCCGCGTTGCGTACCCAGTGGTTCTCTTCGCCCGTCAAGTAGCAGCTGTAGCCCTTGGCTTGGATTTGGTAAATCTCATCACCCGCGCCACCAGAGCAGATGGCGATGCGACCTGCGGGGGCGCTTGCGTCATGGATGAATCCCGTGACAGGGGCACCCGATACTTCGGCAAACTTGGCTTTCAACTCCCCAATCGTTCCATCAAAAAAGCCTGATTGACCAATCATGGTGCCATGGTAGTCCACCTCGGGCTGGCAATCGCGCAGCCCCAATGCGTCACAAAGCTGGGCATTGTTACCCAAACTGGGGTGCAGGTCGAGGGGTAGGTGGGCGGAGTAGATGGCGAGATTGCTGTCGAGGCAGCTCACAATTTTCTTTTTCCACCAGCCTGTCATGGGGCGAAGCCCCGACCAATAAATGCCATGGTGGAGAAGGAGTAAATCGGCACCAGCAGCAATGGCATCATCAATGGTCTTTTGGCTGCCATCAACCGCAATGGCGACTTTGCTGACTTGACCATCGTTTTCCACCTGCAAGCCATTCATGGCAACGCTGGCATCTTTGATTTCTTTGACGCGAAGCTCGGAATCGAGCAAGGTTACGATTTCAGAAAGGGGGACTGTAGGCATAGGTATTAGGGCTTGGGGCGCTTGCTTCTGTTGCTGATTTCTTTGTGGAGTCGGCGGTTAAATTCGCCCGCCATGTCATAACCACTGCCACGCAGGTAGTAGCCAAGGGCAGCTACCTCGACCAGACGCGACATGTCGCGCCCCGGTGCTACGGGCAGGTTGAGGCGTTCGACATCCACCCCAAGGATGTTGGTCATCTGGCGGTCGAGGCCGAGTCGCTCCATTTCACTGAGAGCCTCGGTAGTCAAGTTGATGACGAGGTGGAGCTTGGCTTCACGGCTGTAGGCCTTTAAACCAAAGAGGTTAGTCACGTTGACGATGCCTAGACCGCGGATTTCAATAAAGCCGCTGCTGAGCTTGGGGGAGGATGTAATGAGTTCTCCACCAATATTGCGGATGCATACCATATCATCCGCAACGAGGGAGGCTCCGCGTTCGACGAGACCGAGGGAAATTTCGCTCTTGCCAATGCCCCCTTTACCCGTGATGAGCACCCCGACGCCACGCACGTTGACCATGCAGCCGTGCATGGTGGTGGTGTCGGCAAACTCTTGCTCCAGCAAGATGGTGGCACGGTTGGCAAAGAACATCGTTGGGTGCGGGGTCTGGAAGATGCAGACACCGCGATTGTCGGCAATTTCAATCATGTCGGCTGGGACATCCGCCCCGCGCGAGAAGACGATGCAGGGAACATCGTCAAAGGAGAAAATGTGGTCGAGACGCTCCGCACGCGCATCACCCACCAAGCTGTTGAGGTAGGCGACCTCGGCATTACCAAAAACTTGGATACGCTCATGCGCGTAGTAGCCGTAGTAACCCGCTAGTGCTAAACCGGGGCGGTTGATGGCGGGTTGGCGGATGGGGCGGGACAGCCCCGTCGGGGTGTTGAGCAAGTGCAGCCCCATCGGTAGGCGCAAAATCTCGTACAGACGCGCGACAGAAATATGATCGACCTTTTTAACGATTAGCTCCCTCATGATTGAGCCCCATTTTACCTGAAGAATCGCAAGGGTCAAGGTTTAAGCTTGTGAGTAGCTTAAAAACTTGCTAAGCTCATCGGTGCCCATGACAAGTTCGCCGCTTATCTCTTTGCTTTTGTAGGGCTTTTACTCCCGAGTTTGGTAGTTATCATTAGAAATCTTTAGGTGCCCTATAGGGCACCTTGCAAAATTAGTCTGAATGCCTCGGATTAAACCCTAAATCGATTTTTTTCGGGTCTTTCTTGAAATGCGATGC
>JAWXTZ010000137.1:0-4981 GCA_044433085.1 Akkermansia sp. | reverse complement strand
CCCTGACCAAATTTACCACCTGCGTGCAGGTTGGTGAGCACCAGCTCAACGGCCGGGATGCCGAATTTGGGGTGAATGTCCACTGGGATGCCGCGACCATTATCCACAATGGAGATGGAGCCATCCACATGCATGACAATGTCAATCTTGCTGCAGAAGCCGGCTAAATGTTCGTCAATGGAGTTATCTAAAACTTCAAATACGCAGTGATGAAGGCCGCGAACGTCAGGGTCGCCAATATACATGCCGGGGCGCTTGCGAACCGCCTCCAAACCTTCAAGTTTATCAATCTGTGCTGCACCGTATTCCTCGGGGGCGGCTGTGCTCTGCACTGCCACTTCGTCAAGGTCCGTGTTATCTTCGCTCATAGTCGCTCTATTATACGCGCGTACGCGCGTACAATCAAGTCATTTCTGTGTTTATTTGGCAATTAGAGCACTGAGCCCCAACAGAAAAACAGAACCGAAGGCATTTCGCGTAAAAACGGTCTCATAGCGAAAGCATCACCGAAAGAAACCGAAAGAAGACGAAAGTAAAAAAATACAGCTAAAGTTTTCATTTTTAATATTTATTGTTGAATTATCGATTTATTGTTCTATAATTATTCAAAAGAGAAGCGAAAGTAAAGCGTTATGAAATTTGAAGAAGACGAGTACACAGAATTAAAATCTCAATATATCCCTGACATTAAGAAAGAGGTAATCGCCTTCGCTAACACGAAAGGCGGCACCATCTACATAGGCGTCGATGACGAAGGTCATGTGATAGGCTTACCCAATATTGATGAAACACGCCTTCAGCTCAACAACGCTATTCGCGATGGCATCAAGCCAGATGTCACCATCTACACCAAGACAGAAACCCTGAAGCACCAGCAATCACCAATCATCAAGCTCCATATCGCCGAGGGAACACGCAAGCCTTATTATCTTAGCGACAAGGGGATGAAGCCAGCAGGCGTCTACACCCGCCAAGGCAGCGCATCCGCCCAAGCCTCAGAAGACGCCATTCGCGAAATGATTAAAACTAGCGATGGGGATCGCTTTGAATTACGTCGCTCACTCATCCAAGACTTGCAATTCAAGCGATTCTTCCAAGAAATGCAGCTCCGTAAGCTCACCCACAGCCCCCAGCAGCTGCGCAATCTTGGGCTCATTCAAGCTGATGGGCTGTACAGCAATCTCGCGCTACTCGTTTCAGAGCAGTGCCAGCACAGTATTAAATTTGCGGTTTATCAAGGTACCGATAAAAAGACCTTTAGAGACCGTGCCGAATGGAAAGGCTCCATTTTCGAGCAGATAGATCAGGCCTTTGATGGCATTGCAAAATATAACGCCACCAGCGCAAGCTTTAGCAAGCTCATTCGTATTGACCAGCGCGATTACCCCGAGGATGCCATTCGCGAAACCCTCATTAACGCCATCGTTCATCGCGATTATGGCTTTAGTGGCAGCGTTATTATTAATGTATACGATGACCGCATGGAGTTCATCTCACTCGGGGGCTTGCCCGCAGGCTTAAGCATTGACGCCATTAAGCTCGGTGCCTCAGAGCCACGCAATCAACAGCTCGCAGCTCTTTTCTATCGCATGCATATCATTGAGGCCTACGGGATTGGTATAGGTAAAATCATGGATGCCTATGCAGAATATGAACGGCAGCCAATCTTCGAGGCTGTTACCGGTGCCATGCGCGTCACCCTACCTAATACTCGATATCGACCAAAAGGCTACCCATCCATCGCCGACTTACCAACGCCTGAATGCGAAGAGCCTGAACCACAGTCAGCTTTATCAAGCCTTCCCGCTTTTACCAGCCCATCAGAGCGCATTGTTTTACGGCACCTGCAACGCGTACAACAAATCACCCGTAGCGATGTTGAGCGACTACTTCATCTCAAAACAACCCAAGCAGCGGCTGTTCTCAAAGCCATGGTGACGGCTGAGCTTATCGTGCGCGTTGGTCGCGGTAAACAGACTTGCTACAGGCTAAAACGCAGCTATTAAAGCGGGCTTGCATCCCAGCCTTCCTTGAGGTACCCTTTCCAGAAGGGGAAGGCGGGGTGATTTTTCTCCTTCTCCATGCGCTCGTCCGTCATTTTAAAGGGGTAAATCTGCACAGGTACGGCAACCTGCCCCTGTTCAAGAGCTTGGGCGACCATGGTGTAAATCTCCTCAATTCCATCATCTCCCATGGCGAAGCAGCCGATAGAGTAGTGGCTGCCGTGCACCATGATGAAGGAGCCCGTGCGCCCCAGCGAACGGTCGTAGGCATTAGGGTAACCAATATTAAACGCCAAATGGAAACGGCTGTTAGGGTTTAATTGCCCCCTACGCACCTCATAAAAGCCCTCAGGAGCTTGTTTGTCACCCTCTTTGGTCTTGGGGCCCAGCTCGCCACTCATCGCGAGAATGGGGTAGCTTTTCATGAGTTGCCACTGCTGCTCTTCATCCTGAGTCCAAAGTTCGAGCACAAGAGCCTCTTTAATGATGCGAATGAAGACGGGGCGCCCCAAATGCTCGCCCAGCAGAGCGGCTGTGCGCTCATAGGCTTTGATGTCTCGATTGCTTTGCTGTGCCGTCATGGAATAAATAGCACCGCCAAAGATGGTGATTACGAGAAGGGTGATGGCGGTGATTCTCTTCATGCTAGGAGTATAGTGCATACACTCCATAAAATCAAGGTTAATTGAGTGTTTCGCGCATGATTTCTATTGACTTGGAACTAGTAACAGGATAGTCTATCTACCGAAAGTTTGTTTCAGTAAAGTAAAATATGAAAATCCTTATTTTACTTTTAAGGTTAAAAGTAAAATAAGAAAATCTTTATTTTACTTTTAGCTCTTAAAGTAAAATAAAAGAATCTTTATTTTACTTTTGGGGACCTTGCAAAATTAGGCGTGATGAGTTTTGTCGCTAATCGAGTGAAAATTTGCGGCTTGAGAGGCACAAATATTAAATATTTGTGACACGAAAGCTACAAATTTACACCGATTAGCGACAAAAATCGCACGATTGACCGTAATCTCAATTTTTATTTTGATTCAGTGCTAATTTTGCAAGGTGCCCTTTTGGTACATCAAGTTTTATTACGATTAGTAAGCACCTCTCCATCATGATTAGGATTGAAAAATTTCAAGCAGGAACCCTTGAACAAGGTTATCAATACAAATATTTTCTCCCTGCGTCTATTAACGATGAATGGAAATGGGAGTCATCAGAAATTACTATTCTTTTGGAAAAAGCGGCTACTCGTTTAGGTGAGCTTAATTCCTTTTCGAAATTTGTGCCCAATATCGACATGTTTATTCAATCTCACGTTATTAATGAAGCGGTTCAATCGAGCAAAATTGAAGGCACTCAAACAAATGTAGAAGAGGCAGCAATGCCCTTGGAAGAAATTCAGCCCGAGCGTAAAGATGATTGGATGGAGGTTAATAATTACATTAAAGCCATCAATTCTGCGATAAATCAGCTGGAACGACTCCCACTCAGCTCTCGCCTTATTAAGCAGACACATCAGATTTTACTTGATAGCGTGCGTGGCACACATAAATCGCCAGGCGATTTTCGCACGAGTCAAAACTGGATTGGTGGAGCCTCTCTTGCTGATGCTCGCTTTATTCCGCCAGCACAAGAGCACGTGCTTGATTTGATGCACGATTTTGAATGTTTCCTTAATGAGGACAAAACTCAGCTACCAACCCTCATTAAAGCGGCTATCGCTCATTACCAATTCGAAACAATTCACCCCTTTCTCGATGGCAATGGTCGTATAGGCAGACTTCTCATCACCTTATTCTTTGTAAGTGAGGGTGTTTTAGAGAAGCCCCTCCTTTACCTCTCTCATTATTTTGAAAAAAATAAGTCGCTTTATTATGAGAATTTGACTGCGGTCCGCGAAAAGGGCGATCTTAAGCAATGGCTTAAATATTTCCTTGTCGGTGTTGAGCAAACAGCTGTTGATGCTGTTTCTAAGCTCAAGCAGATTTTGGAGTTGCAACGTCAATTAGAGCGAGAAATTAATCAGGACTTTGGTCGTAAGACCGCAGTAGGTCAAAGGCTTCTTGAGGAGTTATTCAAGCACCCTGTCATTCGAGTTGAGCATGCGGAACAAATCTGTGAACTTTCCTATAAATCAGCGAATAACCTCGTTGCAGACATGGTCAAACACAATATTTTAGAGGAGACCACGGGTAACAGTCGCAACCGAATATTTGTTTTTAGACGCTACCTGCGCATTATGAGCGAAGGTTAAATACCTAATTAAGTAAACATCAAACAAGGCCTAACGATGAGAATCGCTAGACCTTGTTAGAGTTTAACGAGAGTATTTTTTAGCCGAAGAAGCCGATGGTGCGGCAGAAGACCACGGTCGCACAGGCGACGACAAAGCCAATCATGCAAAGAATGGTACCGGTGATGGCCATATCCTTGGTCTTGATGAAGCCTGTTGCATAGGCGATGGCGTTAGGTGGCGTGCTGATAGGCAGAGCCATACCCATGGAGGCCGAGAGCGCGACACCTACGAGCAGGGCGAGACCCCATGCATTGTCGATGACACCCGCACCAATCATACCACCAGCCAGCGTGGCCAGAATAGGAATTAGGAGGTTGGCGGTTGCGGTGTTGCTCATGAAGGTGGACATGAACATGCAGATGAAGCCAGCGCCGACAAGCAGACCAACGATGCTCCAAGTATGGAAGGGGATGGCATCAATCAAGTCCTTGGCCAGACCGGTTTCTTGCAGGGCGAGGCCCAAGGCGAAGCCCCCAGCTACCAGCCAGAGTACCGACCAGTTCATGTTGCCGAGGTCCTTTTCAGTGATGACACCCGTGACACAGAAGACGGTAATGGGAATGAAGGCAATCACGTTGCTGTTGAGACCATGCACGCCGGAGCCCATGACCCACAGGGCAATGGTAAGCACAAAGGTGATGTAGACGACAAAGGCCTGTGGGGTTTTGATGAAGCTTTCCTT
>JAWXTZ010000136.1:0-4996 GCA_044433085.1 Akkermansia sp. | reverse complement strand
AACAGTTGATGGTGGAAAAGAACATTTCATGTCCTTTCCTCCACCAACTGTACTTTGGCATAGGAACCAGGGCATTTTATGGGTGCTTAGCTTGTCGCATTTAATATTACAGCTTTCATAAGTGGGGAGCTTTTTCGTACTTGCTATGAGGCTTGCTATCTACTAGAATAGCTGTTGTATTCCCGCACCCCTCTGATGTCCTTCCGCAAACAAAAAACAAGCCCTGAAATTCGCGATGAAACTAGTGTTATTTCATGGCTGCAAATCATGAGTGGTGATGATTCTGAAGAGCATGTCAAAGAATGCATTGCTGACGGAGATGACATCAACGACCCCTACCCCGATGGTACAGCCCTCATGCATGCATGCAGCCAAGGCTCAAGTATCGCGGCTCGTATCTTACTTGAAGCTGGGGCCGACATCAATTGCACCAAAGGAGGGTGGGGAACGACAGCTCTAGCCTGTTCCTGCGAGTTTAAGTATGACTTTCAGCTGACCCGCACCCTGCTTAAAGCTGGGGCTAACCCCAATCTCTCGGCAGATGAAGACAACCGCCCGCTGCGCATCGCCACAAGAATTTTCTACAAAGAGCTAGTGGAATTACTGATAAGCTTCAAAGCTGATGCTACTCGCATCGACCGAGATGGCAATTCGCTCATCCACCATGCGCTGTTTGAGCCTGAAGACCGACTCCTCTGGGAAAATGTTCGCAAGCCTACCGAAAACGAACGCATCGAAATCATCGACTTACTCATGTATGCGGGTGCTGATATCGATGCCATCAACAAAGATGGCTACACCCCACTTGACCTTGCCTACATAGCAGACTACAAAACAATCATCAACTACCTCAATGAACTTTGCGCCAAATGCAATAAATACACCCCCAACTCACCCGCTGCCCCATGACTATTGATTTCCTCGTTATTCTCGCCTACTTCGTTTCTATCTTTAGCATTGGTCTTTACGTTGGTCGCAAACAGAGCAGCTTAGAGAGCTATGCGCTGGGCGACCGAAATTTGCCTTGGTGGGCAATTTTGGCCTCCATCATCGCGGCAGAGATTAGTGCCGCCACCTTCCTTGGGGCACCGGGGGAGGGATTTGCGCTGCGCAATTTCACCTATGCCCAGCTGGCGATTGGCACGATTTTGGGGCGCATCATTGTGGGGAAACTCTTCCTCAAGCCCTATTATGACTACAAGGTGGTAAGTATTTACGAGTACCTTGAAAAACGATTTGGCACGCATACGCGTCGTTGGGCGAGTGCCACCTTCCTCATCAGCCGCGTGTTGGCCAGCGGCACGCGCTTATTCTTTGCAGGGATTTTGCTCGTTATTGCCTACAAATTCATCACGGGGAATGAATCCGCCAGCCCCATGGAAACGGTTGTCATTTACATTGCGGCGCTGAGCATCATCACCATTTGTACCGCCATCTACACCACCTTGGGTGGTCTTAAAGCCGTGGTGTGGACGGATGTGCTGCAAGCGAGCATCCTTGCCATCTCCATCCTCACCACCATTGGGGTACTCTTCTTCGGCATCATGGGCGATGGCAGCTTTGGCGATGCGTGGGCAACCATCTGTGCAAGCTTGGGTAACACCGCCAACAACCCCTGTGGTATCGAGCACCTACAGCCTTGGAAGGTCTTTGACTTCGGCATTGTAGAGGGCGGATTCCTCGACCAAGCCAAAAACATCCTCGGCAGTGAATACACACTATGGAGTGCACTGCTGGGTGCCACCTTCCTCACCATGGCCACACACGGCACCGACCAAGACATGGTGCAACGCATGCTCGCCGCCAAAGACAACAAAACAGGCAGCAAGGCCGTCATCCTCTCGGGCATCATCGACCTACCCGTCGTCTGCACCTTTCTCTTCTGCGGCATGATGCTCTTCGTCTTCTACGATGTCAATGGCATCACCCCACCAACGGAGCAAATCGAAATCTTCCCCAGCTTCATCATCCACCACCTGCCCGTCGGTGTACGCGGACTGCTGGTAGCAGCGTTACTCGCTACAGCCATGGGCTCGCTCTCCACCGCCCTTAACGCCCTTGCCACCACCGCCACCAAAGACTGGTATCGCGATGTCTACCGCCCCAAGGCGAGTGACAGCGACATGCTGCGAGCCGTACGTTGGATGACCGTCCTCTTTGCCGTACTGCTCATTGCCGTCGGTGCCGTTTCGGCCTACTACGCAGTGCTGCACCCCGAAGTACGCATCTTACCCATTGCACTGGGCATCTTTGGCTACACCTATGGCTCGCTGCTGGGCATCTTTTTGCTGGGCATGCTGACCAAGAATCGCGGCAGCGACCTTGGCAATGTCCTCGCCATGCTGGCGGGATTTGCCGTCATCATCCTACTGGAATGGGGCAAGAGCGAAGGCTGGGCCACGGCCATCGCCTTCCCATGGCGCGTGACCATAGGCACCCTAGTTACCTTTGCGGTTGGCGCCTGTTTCCGAAGCTCTGCTAGAACTGTTACCAATCAGGGCTAAGATAGCAAATAAGCCTCTACGATGCGAAGCATCGTGAATGGGAGTCCAGAGGACGCTTGCGTCCTTTGGTAGGGTCGAGGGACAAAGTCCCCGCAGGTCTGGACAGAGTCCAGCAGGGTCAGGGACAGAGTCCCTGCTGCCAGAGGCCAGCGTAGTGAGCGCAGCGAACAGAGCGATAGGAGCGATAGCGACGGGCACCAACTTACCCTCACCAGAACAACGCAAATGCCCGCGTAGCAAGCCAAGCACCATGCCACCCGCCAAGTTGGTGCCCCCCCAATCCCCCGAGCGAAGCGAGGCTCTATTCACCGTCGCAAACGCGTTAGCGCACCACTGATGCTCCAATGTAGACGACGTTAAACAAACACATCCGTGAATGGTAACTAGAACTTCTAGGGAACTCAAATAGAAGCTTGACATTACCTACCAAGCAGGTCTATAGTATTGGGCAATACCTAGCGCCCTTTCTCCGAGGACGTAGCCCCATCTCTTAGCGACCATGCCCATTCGAATCAAAGCAGCCCGTGGAAGTAAAGACGTCTATAAAAAGAGCCGTCGCCAACGCATCGTCGCTGCCTGCACCATCTCTCTTATTCTACTTGTCGTCAGCTCGCTGGTTCTCTTTAGCGTCGCTATCCTCATCCAAAATCAGCCTTCGACCGCCCTGATTACCTACGTGCCCGATGCCGAGGATATGCAGGAAGCCCCCAAGCCAGTCAAAGACATTTCTGGCAATCCCAGTGCCCCCCAACCCGCCTTAAACATCGCGGTCTCGACCAGTGTATCTGATGTCAACCTTGAGTCGGTTGACTTTGGCCCAGAAGGACTGCTGACTGGCACCAGCTCCAGCGGTATTGGTGATGGACTCGGCGGTGGCGGCTTAGGTGGTGAAGGCAATGGCTCTGGCACGGGTATGGGTACCAAAGACAAGACCAATTCCGCCTTTGTCGGTCAATTCTGGGACTTAAAAAAGCTCAAGAACCGCAAGGACTCTCCGCTCAAATCGGGCTTTGCCAGCAATCAGGAGACCCTGAACCTGCTGAGCAAGTTCTATAACTCCAAATGGACTCAAGCCCTGCTCAATAGCTACTTCAAATCCCCAGTCAAACTCTACACAAGCAGCTTTTACATGCCCTTCTGTCTGGATGACGAAGCCGCCAACGCCTACGACCCCACCAAAAAAATGGGGCTGAAGCGCAGCCGCTGGGTCGCCATCTACACCGCCAAGGTTCAAGCTCCCAAGTCGGGTCGCTTCCGCTTCGTCGGTCTGGGGGACTCCGTCCTCGCGGTGCGATTCAACGGCAACAATGTTTTAGCAACTGGCATGCACACCTTGGAGAATGGCGTCTTCTACGGTGCAGAAAACGAAGGCTACCGCAAGGGCAAAGAATTCTTTGAATACGAAAGCTGCCAAGCGTGGAACTCCGAAGCTGCGGGTGGTGAAAACAACCTCTTTGGCTTCATGGCTGGGGAAGAATTCAGCGTCGAGCGCGGTGAATGGTATGAGATGGAGGTCCTCGTCTCCGAAATCGGTGGTGGTTATTTTGGCTTCTGCCTACTCATCGACGACATGGACGACCCCAACAAGCCCATGAGCAAGGACGGCAAGCCCCTCTTCCAACTCTTCCGCACCACCTTGGTTTCCCCCACGGCCAAAGATGCCTACGAATCCATGGCCTACCCCCCACAACCCGACGAAGGATTTGTGGACCCACCCTACGACCCAGACAGCTATGTCTGGCGAGCCAAGAGCAACTAAATTTAAAAGCAGCATCATTTAAAGATGCTGCTTTTCTTTCGAGTCTTCTAGATAAGCTTGCAAAACCAAGCCCAAGGGAAGCAGCGTATTGCAATTGATTGAAAAGTTTTATTGCGCTGGAATCTTATGGTATCGTACGGGTATATGTTACCTACAAATAATTACCAGCAAAATCAATCACAAACTAACGCGAATACAAACTCATGGGACTCGCCACAGGACGAAGAGAAAGACGCCCTTGATTACGAAGAAGAGCAACGCACCCAGAAGATGTTTCCCTATGTCGATCCACCCCTTGAACGCAATGGGCTGAAAGAAGAGGACTACAAAAGCTCGCTTTCGACCCATTACAAACAATCCAACAAATATTGGGATAGATTTAAGACTCCTGCCCCCTCCAACCTTCAAAGTCCAGAGGAAGTAGAACAGCAAAAAAAGGCAGATGGATATTACGAGCAACTACGCAACGACACATCTACCGACTACAGCCAACGCCCCTTTGAGGAACAACAGGCCAGAGAGATTTCAAAGATTACATATAAAACGGATTTTCAGCGTATCATGAATGAACCTGATGCTCGTCGTATGAATATCATTAACAAAATGGTACGGAATAGAACGAAACTTTAAATGCCTATGGCAAAGGTGCCTCAGCAAGAGCAAATGCAAAAAATAGATAGCCAAGCCAACAACCAAGCCAACAACCAAGCCAACAGCCAAGCCAACAGCCAAG
>JAWXTZ010000135.1:0-5167 GCA_044433085.1 Akkermansia sp. | reverse complement strand
CGCGCGAATTCCAAGAAAAACTACTCAACTCAACCTCATCAATCACAGCATAAATTCACCCCTATCCTATTAATCTAAAAATTCATTGAGGCAATTTACAGAAAATTTCTTGCATTTCCTGTCTTTAGATTGCCTAGAAAATCGGCACCTAGCGCAGAATGACCCCGAGTTGTTCTTGCAGCGCTATCCCGCGCCCGTGCTGATTGATGAAATTCAATATGCCCCTGAGTTATTTCCCTACATCAAGGCAATCGTAGACCGAGACCGACAAGCGGGGATGTACTGGTTAACGGGCTCTCCGCAGTTCCGCTTACTACAACATTTGTCAGAAAATCTCGCAGGGCGCGTAGGTGTTTTGCATTTACAGGGGTTCTCTCAAGCCGAGAAGAACAATCAGCCACAATTGCCAGCCTTCCTGCCAACTAAATCCTTGCTAGATGAACGTTCCGGTGCTCAGCCCGTGCAAGATTTGCACCAGCTGTACCACACGATTTGGAAGGGCTCTTACCCTCAGTTGGTGGGCAGCGACGATGCCTTCTGGGAGATTTTTTATGATTCCTACCTTCAAAGCTACATTCAACGTAACGTTAGGGATTTAAGAGCAGTTGGCAACTTGCTTGATTTCATGAAGTTCATGCAAGTGTTAGCAGCTAGAACAGCAGAGGTGTTGAACTATACCACCATCTCGAAAATTGTTGGTGTTTCCGTGCCCACCATCAAATCTTGGGTTTCCATCTTGGAAGCATCGGGGGTCATCTACTTATTGCAACCCTTTTCAAGCAACTTGAGCAAGCGTTTGACGAAGACGCCCAAGGTATATTTCTTAGATACGGGATTAGTGAGTTATCTCTGCGCGTGGAAGAGTGCAGAAGTGTTGGAGCTGGGTGCCATGAGCGGTGAAATCTTGGAGACCTATGTCATCTCAGAAATTCTGAAGTCCTACTGGCATCAGGGTAAGAACCCGCGTGTCTGTTTTTACCGCGATAAAGATGGTCGCGAGATTGATTTACTCATTGAGGAAAATGGAAAATTTTACCCCATAGAAATCAAACGGAAGAGCAATCCCGCCCAAGGCGATGTGAAGTCCTTTGCTTATTTAAAGTCGCTGAAGATGGAGCTGGGTGAAGGCGCGGTTGTGTGTTTGGTAACGACACACCTGCCCATCAATGAGCAGGTGATGGCGGTACCTGTATGGTATCTGTGAGGAGCTGCGTCACATCTGACGGAGCGCCTTTTATCTTTGTTCAAATACTAATTGCTAGAGGTACCCTTAAACATCTTTTCGACGTATTTGGCAATCATGTCCACCTCGATGTTCATGATGCCACCCACACTCATGGCGTGCAGGTTGGTGCGCTCCCAGGTGTGGGGCGTGATCCAGAATTCAAGTTCGCCTGCTTCAAAAATATTGGCGATGGTCAGGGAGATGCCATCAAGACAGATGCTGCCTTTGGCTATGGTGTAGCGGCTGTATTCGCTGGGGATGCGTACGCGTAGCATTTTGTCTTGCCCAACTTCGGTGACGCCGATGAGCGTTGCTGTTGTATCGACGTGACCCATGACAAAGTGCCCGCCAAAGCGGCCGTTGCCACCCATGGCGCGCTCTAAGTTGCAGATGTCGCCCACCTTCAGTTGTCCCAAGGAGGTAACGCGAAGGGTCTGGGTCAGTAGGTCAAATTCCACCGCTTGCCCATCAATGTGATCGACGGTTAAGCAGCAGCCGTTGACGGCGACCGAGTCCCCCAGGGCGAGTTCGCTGGCAAAGGGGATTTCGATTTGATAGCGGGCGCCATCGGCGATGGCCTGACGGTTGAGAATGCGTCCTGTGCATTCGACAAGTCCTGTAAACATGGTTTTTTCTTAGAGCAGGAAGAAGAGGAGGAAGAAGATGAAGGTGGGCAAAATCGCCCAAAGGAAGAGTTTCAGCGCGCTGATGCCCTTGAAGTGTTTGCCTAAGATGGCTTGACCCGCAGGGTTGGGGGCATTGGCAATGACGGTCAGACCCCCACCGGTAACGGCACCTGCAACGATGGCGTAACGGATGTTATCAGGCAGGTTGGGGACGGTGCTGGACAGGTAGGTGACTGAGGCGTTGTCGTTGAAGGCTGTCAGCAGACTTGCCAGTGCCATGGTGGGTCCTTCACCCAGTTCTGCCAGTGCTTGTAGTACGGGTTGCATCCACCATCCTTGGCAGCCACCGAGGATGAGAAGTCCCGCGAGGAAGAAGGCGACCAGCATGGGGATTTTGATGGAAAAGGCGTTTTGGTACTGGGGTGTCGCCAGCGCAAAGCCAATGAAGAAGAGGAAGCCGCCAATGAAGATGGCTGGGTGGTGCGCAAAGTAGACGGTCCATGCCAAGAAGAGTAGCGAGGTGATATACACCCACAAGGGGATGTGGTCTTCGCGGTCTTCCCACGAGGTGGGCACGGAGTCGGCAAAGTCGCTGTTGGCCAGTTGGATGGCGGCAAGGCGTTTGAATTCTTTGCGGAATAGCAGGAAGTAGAAGAGGTTGGCGATGAAGACGCCGATGATGGCTTTCCATCCAAAGTGCTCTAACATGAAGAGCATGTTCCAGTCCCATTTACTGGCGACCATCACAATGGGTGGTGCGGCAAAGTGGGTCAGGGTACCACCGACGGAGATGTTGACAAAGAGCAGCGCGATGGTGGCGTAGGCCAAGCTCATGCTGGGCTTGAGTTGGTAGAATTTCTTGCTCAGTAGGATGGCGGCCAAGGTCATGGCTGCGGGCTCGGTGATGAAGGAGCCGAGCAGTGGCGCGATGCAGAGGACGGAGAGCCACCATGCGGCGGGGCTACCATGCCCCAGTTTAGCACCGGTCTTGAGGGCGTTTTCTGCCAATCGGTAGATGGGGCGCGAGGAGGCGATGATCATGATGACCGCGACAAAGAGGGGCTCTGTAAAGCTGATATCGTAGTCGATGTAGTTCAGGAAGTCAGGCAGTGAGTAGTGGGCTTTGCAAACGAGTGCGAAGGGGATGACCCACAGGCCAAAGACAACTTCGACTTCCCCCAAGAAGTGGCAGAGGGTGGAGGCGAAGGAGACGGGCATGCGTTGCTCGGGGTGGAGCACGCGGAATTTTTCGCGACGCAGTTTTTGGCGGTGGTTGTTGTCGAGCTTATGGGCTAAACCTTGGAATACAGGAGCCAAGAAGGTGTGGATGATGGCGCCGATGAAGATGAGTGTCGCCCACAGGTTGAAGGGGTCAATGGCGATGCGGTGTTGCAGTTTTTGCAGCAATGTCATGCCTTCTTCCCCCTTTGCGTAGGTGGAGAGCGGGACGGGGAAACGGCTCATTTGCAACTTTTCATCATGGTCTTTTTTGATGGGCTGTGCGTAGGGCCCATACTTGCTATCCTTCAAGAATTCTTTGGCATTGAAGGTTTTGGCTGCTTGCTCTTCGTCTTGCCCCAACGTTGGTTGCAGGATGGTACTGGTGATGGTTTCGATGAAGGCGGGCGTGTTGGCCGCGGGGCTTTGTCCTGCTTCTTCCTGCGCTTGGCACAGGGGGCTCATGCCTAGCATGAGGAAGAGGCAAAGTAGTATGTATCGTGTTTTATCCATAGCTCTGGGGGGATTGTAGCACAGTTTATCGCGGCTGGCTAGCTCAATGCACTGCATGTTAGATGGGGCGGGTGGTATTGCGGCTTATTGTTGGGCGGAGTTGCAGTCCTTGGTGCTGTTGCGATTCAGCTGACGCAGCTGCGGAATGGCCTTGCGCCTGATGAGGTCGTTGCTTTGTTGCGCATCGGCTTGTTTGAGGTAGATGGTATAGGGGGGCTTGTTGATGCTGATGCTGGTGATGCCGTTACTCGTGGGTTCATCGAGTAGCTGGGCGAGTTGGTCAAAGCTGGTGACGGCTTTGCCATTGACTTGTTCAACGAGGCAGTAGGCTAGCGATTCGTAGCCCAGTACTGCGGGGCTGGGGATGACGAGGCTCAGGGCGCTGAGCTCTTGATAGCCCTTATCAATGAGCTCTTGGCTGCGAGCTTTAAGGGTGAGGAATTCTTCGGGCAGGGTGCCATTGGCAGCTGCTTTGAGGGCGTCGAGGTAGTTGGTGCTCAGCGGTTGGAAGAGTAGACCACCGTGGATGATGTAGCGTACTTGCTCCTTGACCTTCAGGCTGGGGATGGGGGCTTTTTCGGCCGCGTCGCGGTTCAGGGGAACGCTGATATCCATTTCTTCGCCCTTGCGTTTGATGTGCAGGCTAAGGCTTTCCCCCAGTGGTAGCAGGCTGCGCAGCAGGGCGTGGACGCTGATGCGCCCATAGAGGGGGTGTTGCACCTGTCCTTGGTTGTCAATCTTGTAGTCCTTGACGGCTAGGATGACATCGCCCGGTTGCAGTCCGGCACTTTGGGCGGCACTCAGGGGGCTCACTTCGCTGAGGTAGACTCCGCTTTCGCCTTCATCCAGTTGCAGGTATCGGCTCATGACGGGGTCATCAACTGGGGTGATGGAGATGCCGAGCACAGGGACGCTGTGGGCTTGTTGCGCCTCGCGCTTGAGGAAGCGGGCGATGAGTTCTCCATTGATGGCACTGAAGGTTTGTTGCTCGGCGTTGAAGCCCGAGCTGAGGCCGACAAGCTTGCCTTCGCTCACGATGGGGTAGCCAAAGCTTTCGTCCTTCAAGATGCTTTGGGGCGATTGGAGCATGAGGCGGGGCATCATGTCAACCGTGTCGCCACTCTTGACGCTGATGGGGATGCGCAGGGGGTCCTTGCCCGAGATGACTCCCCAATATTCAGCCTTGTCTCCAAGGCGCAGGGCCTCCCCAAGGGGTAGTGCCAAGCGGTCTTCAAAGATGCTTTGGTCTTTCTCATGACTGACCCCGATGATGGCTAGGTTGATGTCGGGGTCGTAGCTGATGATTTGGGCGGGGGCGGTCTTGCTGCCATCGGGCAAACTCAGCTCAATGTAGGTGGCATCCTTGGCGACTTGGCCTGCGGTCAAGACGCGACCATCCCCCAAGTAGGTGCCCATGACTTCCATGGACTTGACGCTGTCTTTCTGCCATGGTCGCAAGATGGTATCAGGCTGTTGTGCCGCACGAATGCGCAGCAGTGCGCGCGTGGGGTTTTCTTGCAGGTAATCGGCGTCGGTCTTGGCGATGGTTTCTGGCTCGGGCTCGACCGTGGGCTGGGGTTCGGGC
>JAWXTZ010000134.1:0-5252 GCA_044433085.1 Akkermansia sp. | reverse complement strand
AGAGATTGAAGGCAAGGACGGCCTCATGCCCCTGAGCGAAATCGCCTTCGAAGTCGAAGGTGCCCCCAGCATGGAAAGCTACAACAAGGCCATCGCTGCCAATCAGCCTGAGCCTGCGACCTCCATCAAGCAAATCCGTGGCTTCTACCCCACGCAAAGTGGCACCTTGGTCATGCTCATCGTCAACGCCATTCAAGCACCTGAAGTTCTGCCTTACGAAGAGGCCAAGGCGGCCTCCGACCTCGACTTCATCGCAGAAAACAAGCTCAAGAACCTGACCGACAAGGCCAACAGCTTGCAAGAAAGCATGCAAGCCGCCCTTGAAAAGGATGGTCTCGACGCCGCCTTCAAGCTCGCTAGCGATGCCGCCGCCGTCGTTGACGACTTTGGTCCCGTCGCTCTCGAAGCCAACGACGAACTGCCACAGGGCCTCGACCCAACGGCACTCATCACCGTGGCCAGTAACAACTTTGCGCCCATCGTCATCACCCCAGCTGGTGCACGCATCAGTGCCGTGACGGGGCGCACCGTCATGGACAGCCCAGAAATCAACGCCTTCAAGGCCCTGCAAATGCTACCCATGGCCAACGAAAAGCTCAAGCAACAAATCCTCATCGATTGGCTGCACATGAGCTACCAAAAGTTTGAGGTCAGACTCGCCCCACGCGTCACGGGCAGCAAGTAACCCCCCCCTAAAAGGCACACTGTGAGGTGTGCCTTTTTTATTCCCCCTCCCTACTCACTCTACTACGACCATGTCCCTCCCCTCTCAAAGTAAATTCATCATCGGCAACGAGGCCTGCGAGCGCTTCAGCTTTTACGGCATGCGAAGCATCCTCATGCTTTACATGCTCAACGAACTCCGCCTAAGCGAAGATTTGGGCGTCGGCATCTCTCACCTCTTCATTGCCTGCATCTACATCCTGCCCATCTTTGGAGCATGGCTCGCTGACCAGCTGCTGGGGCGCTACAAATGCATCCTCTACATCTCGCTGTTTTACTGCCTAGGTCATGGCACCCTTGCGCTGACCGACCTCGCCAGCAGTATTGAAATGCAACGCATCCTCTTTTTTGCGGGCCTCACCCTCATTGCTGTGGGGGCGGGTGGTATCAAGCCCTGCGTCTCCGCCTTCGTGGGTGACCAGATGAAGGGACAGAGCAAGGAAGCCATGACGCGCATGTACGCCGCCTTTTACTGGTCCATCAACTTAGGCTCCTTCTTTGCGATGATTCTCATCCCCGTCATCCGCTACAACTGGGGCTATTCTTGGGCCTTTGGCATACCAGGCATCTTCATGGCCATCGCCACCCTCGTCTTCTACTTGGGTCGCCGCCAATACCTACACACCGAACCGGCCCAGCCCCAATTCGCCCCGGCACTGCTCTGTCGCATGCGCCATGGCATCACCACCGCGAGTGAACGCTTTGGCCGCGACACCATGAGCAAGAGTGCCGCCACCCTTAAGGGCATCTTTAAGGCAGCCATCCTCATCCCAGTGCTCGCAGGGCTCGCCTATGGCTGCTACGCCGCTGGCAGTGCCATCGCCACCAGCCTCGGTGGCAGCGACAACGCCGTCAAAATCACCGCCCTGCTCGCCTTACTCATTTACCTCGTCACCCTGCTGCTCATCGCACTGAAGCTAGCCAGCAAGAGCGTGAACAAAGGCTTTTTTAGCATCGCCGGCTGCATGCTCTTTGACAAGAACAAGTTTGCAACAGATTACCAAGAGGTGGATAAGAAGGAGGCGCGTAACATGATTCGCGTGCTCATCGTCTTCCTCATGATCATCCCCTTCTGGAGCCTATTTGAGCAAACCATGAGCAGCTGGGTCATCCAAGGTGAAAAGATGACCGCCATCACGCCTGACCTCAGCTTCCTGCCTTGGCACTTCGAATTCCGACTCGGTGCGGAAGAAATGCAAAGCTTCAACCCACTCCTCGTCATGCTGCTCATCCCCAGCATGACCCTCTTCTTCTACCCCTACATCGGCAAGTGGAGCACACCGCTGCGTCGCATGGGCCTCGGCATCGTACTGGCAGGTATCTCTTACATGAGTGTTGCCTACCTGCAGCGCGTGCTCGATGGTGGCACCGAGCTGAGCATCCTCTGGCAAGGCATCCCCTACATCCTGCTGACCGTCTCCGAGATTCTCGTCAGCACCACGGGGCTTGAGTACGCCTACGTCGCCGCAGGCAAGCGCCTCAAGAGCACCGTCATTAGCTTCTGGTACCTTGCCAGCACGGCGGGCAACCTGCTCATCGTGGTGCTCTCTAGCCTCGTGAGTGACCCTGCGAGCGTCTCGACCTTCCTGCTCTATGGTTTCATGTCCATCATCGTGGGCCTCATCTTCATTTACGTGACCACACGACCCAAGTTCCAAGCGGAGGAAATCCCAGAGGACGAACTTGAGACAGCCTAAGCATGGAGGCTAGACATACTAGCTAGAGCTATCTTCTTGACCTAGGGCTCGATAGAGCGTAATCATGATGCATGCAATACATCATCGCGCTCGCCTTATTCCTTGCCATCGCCGCGTGGGTGGTCAGCCTCTATCATAGGCTCCACCAACTGCGGCTTTACGCCCTCGCACAATGGGGCTTGGTTCTGCTCAGCCTCCAACGACGCAATGCCGCGCTGCGAGAATTCAACTATGGGCTCACCGCCGATGATGAGCCTGATGAAGTCCTACGCCAACTGCGCCACGCCCAAGGAGACCTAGAACTAAGCCTCAACAGCAACTGCTGCAACAAGCAGCAGATGCTACGCATCGAGAACAGCGAGGCTAAACTGCAGCACTCGCTCAGCCAGCTCCTCGTGCAGAACAAGTACAGCCATGAGGTGGCGAGCTGCCTCAAACTCATCACCGAGCTCGACCAGACGCGGCTTACGGCCATACGGCAGTACAATGCGGCGGTGCTCGGGTATAGGCACCAACTGAGCATCGCTCCTAATAAGTACATCGCTCAACTCTTCCAGCTCGGCAGTATGAGGACGATTGAGGCGAAGGCGCTTATTGTGTAAAAAAAGGCACTGCGTCAGATTAGCTACGACTTTTGCTGCAAGATGGAACGGCAATTGTTGGAGGAATGGCTCGCAGAGCCTTTTCCACCGGCAATTGACACCTGCTCGAACCGCATGGCGTAGTGCAACTCAAGCTAAAAGTCGTATAAATAGCGCAGCGGTTTATGCCGACTTTTGGCTTGAATTGCACGGAGAGCTGCTGTACACAGCCAATGCGACAGAATAAAGCGTCAGATATGGCGCGATAAATCTGACGCAAGGCTTAAAAAAAGGACGGCAGCAACTTAAAAGCCCTGCAAGTCAAACTTGCAGGGCTTTTGAAATAAGAAGGAGGCGCGAGAGCTTAAGCTTCGGAGCTTTCCTGATCTGGGAAAATCAACTCGGAAGGTGCCAGAGCGATGGAAACAACCGTCATCTTGACGGGGCTTTGGCCCGATTCCAATGGAAGACGGATGGAATCACCAACGCTCAGACCGCAAAGCTTTTGACCTTGGCGAGAGCTGTATGGAATGACGTGATTGTCTGGGTCAGAGTCCCAAGCACCGAGGATGGTGTAGACGACTTCGTCACCCTTTTCCGTACGCAGGCTAACGGATGTACCCATGGCGGTGATATCGGTGCCGGTGCCAGCAAAGTCTGTTGGCTCGGCTTGAACAAGCAAGCGAGAGAGCTCTTCAGAGCGGCGCATGAGCACTTGGCGAGTTGCCTTTGCATCTTGATAACCACCGTTTTCACGCAAGTCACCTTCGGCACGTGTGATTTCCAAATCATGCTTGTTCTTGGGGATACGCACATTGATAAGGTCTTCGTACTCGGCCTTACGGGCTTCGTAGGAGCGCAGGGAGACGTAAGTCACTTGCTTTTCCTTGGTCTTGGTGCGGCTAAGCACGACAGCTTGCAAACCGGGGTGAACCTTCATCATATTGGCAAGAAGGAGGTTGCGGTCCAGGTCAGCCAAGACGGAGGAGTCGTAAACACCCTTCGCGAATGGGCGAGCCTCTGGCTCTGAGAGACCTGCGATGAGGTCAGGAGCGAGGCTCTTGTCATCAATCAAGAGGTTGCGCAGACGCAGGGCGCGGTTAGGACCACCTTCGAGGCTGTCGCGTTCGATGGCGTTGAGGATGGCGGAACCGAGAGCCATCTTGCTCTTATCGACCAATTCCTTAGCGAGGCCAGCGCGTTCTCGGCAAATCCAGATGAGCACATCAGCACTCAGGCTTTGGCGAGACAGTCCGTTGAGCAGGTCTGCGAAGAGTTGTTCCTTCTCACCCTTAGCGATGATGAAGTCAGCCACAGGTGCAGTGGTCTTGGCACCACCGAAGAGGAAGATGTTTGTCGTGTAAGCCAACCAGCTTTCACCCAGTGCCATAGGCAATGCTTCGTAGACGAGGCGTTGACGTGGGACGGAGAGCTCGCCGATGTAACCCACCATCTCTTCAGAGGAGATAGACTTAAGCTTATCAGCCAAGGTCACGAAGGAGTCAGCACCGACGGCTGCGAGAGCAGCCTCAAGCTCGGCCTTCTTCTCTTCAGTCGTGCTCAGGTTGGCGATGATTTCATCACGGATGATGATGAGCTCCAAAACGTGTTGGGGTTCGCTGCGGTCCTTGTCGATGTCTTCAGCCATCACCTTGATGAGCTTGGCGACAACGTCGAATTGACCTTCGAGCACCTCCATGCGAGCCAAGTCGAGGATACGCACGCAAGACTCGAGAGTCTTAGCCTCTTCGTAGTCATCGAGGAGGGCTTCGGCAGCAGATTCAGCCTTACGCAGAACGATGGCTTCACCACGCTTGGTCGGAAGACGGAAGCCGGGGTCATCACGCATGGCGGCGCGAGCACGCTCCCACCATGACTTCCAGCTTTGGGCGGGGATGACGCGACCACTCAGGAAACGCTCCAAATCTTCAGGAAGCATGGGCAACTTTTCATCAATACCTTCACGCAGGGAGAAGTTGGAAGAAAGAACCATGCGAATAAAGTGCAGCATTTGGTCTTTATCTTCAGCCAAACGCTTGCATTCGTCAGCTCGCTCATAGCAAGTGACCAAAAAGTGACCTTCGGGGAGGAGGGTCAGTTGATTAAAGGCCAATTTGAGACCCATGACGCACTTCGGTTCTTGTTCAAAGTCAATCTGAATCTTTTGCTTAGCAAGAGACCATGCCGTGACTTTACCAACACCGAGACGATTGTGCAACAAATATTTCCCAGGGGAAAAACGGTCTAACCT
>JAWXTZ010000133.1:0-5343 GCA_044433085.1 Akkermansia sp. | reverse complement strand
AGCCCCGCTAATCATTAAGAAGCACCGCGCCAACTTAATGACGCGGTGCTTGAATTTTCACGGTGGAACTGGCTTTGCAGCTATCCACGGGGCGATAGCCCCGCTAATTCATAATTCCCCATTCCCAATTCCCCATTCCCCATTGGAGCTGAGCGAAGCGAAGCGACTATCGCAGGTCATTGTTAACGCCTGTGTAGTCCTTCTTTTGAAGGAGGGGGGCGTTGATGATGGCTTGCACATCGGCACCAGGCTCGGCCGTCTTGGCGAGGTTGGTGATGGTCTCGGTGGCAAAGATGGGGAAGTCAGCCTCTGGCTTGATGTCACCACCGCAGGCCAAGGAGTAATAACCCAGTTGGGGGTTCATGCGGCAGTTGATTTCCATATTGGGGTTGCCGTCCTTACTGAAGCGGAATTGATTGGCTTGATACCAGCCACCATTGTAGTAACGGAAGGCAGGGCCAAAGGTGGCACGACGCTCGTGCTCCTTGCTTTCGATGTTGCGGCGGAAGTCCTCCACAAAGGCACTACTGGGCCCAAGACCTTGCTTGAGGGCTTGGATGCGCCAGCAGCTGAGCAAATCCCACTGCTGTGTTTCATCGTTAAAAATATAACCAGCCATCTGGCGGAAGTGAGGACCGTCCATCTTTTCCGTCACGAGGGTGCGGATGACCTGACCTTCCTTCCAGTCAATGACCTTCATGGACTTGCCGCCTGTTCCCTCACCACCAAAGCGGTCGGTGTGAACACGATCCCCCTTTTGGATGAGTTGAGCACGCTCTGATTCAGGCGCAGCATGCGGGTTATCGCCAGAGTCCTGCGCATCCCAGATGGAGAAAATGGCGATGCGCATCATCTTACCATTCTTCATGAACTCTTGCACCCCAAGGTAACCAGAGCTGAAGCAGTTGATGGAAAAATAAGTTCCATCAGCGCTTTTTTCAATAACCGCCTCGGTATAAGCTGCTGTGTGGGCAGACATATTGGGCAGGTAGTTTAAATGGACAGAGGTGCACTGACGCTTTGCCATATTCTCAGGAGCCCAGTAGTCGGAGTAGCGGTCGGCCTTTGCTACGGGGGTAGCAAAGATGCCGCACGCAGCCACGAGGGCTAGTGCGCGAATAGGTTGATTCATACGCAGGTATTGTTGCCCATGAAAAGTCATTTGTCAAGACAAATCATGGTAGGGCAAGGATGAGGCATCTAACACATCGCCCTTGCTACAGAAAAGAAAAACCGCACTTATTGAAAGCGCGGCTCTTTGATATCGGGACCTTGCAATATTAGGCGTAATGAGTTTTGGATGCGAATTAAGCCCCAAATTGGTGCCAATTCGCGACAAAAAATCGCGCGATTGGCTATCATTTTGGATTGTACTTTGAATCAGTGCTAATTCTGCAAGCTTCCCATATATCCCTCTCACCCGCACAAGCATGTGCCGATGAGGGGATGGGGCTAAGCCCATTTATTTAAATATAATCGTTGTACCCGAGGCGTAAGAGAGAGCACGCATTTGGCTAGCAGTAATGTTGTTCTCCAAATCATTGGCATCATCATCATCAGTGATACTTGTCCATGAATCGGACACAACAAATCCCGTGTTAGCAGAAGTAAATTCAATAGTCAAAACACGAGTCTCTTCGCAATCCATCTCAATCAGCTCTCCATCATCATATGTCCTTTGGCTAACGCCGTAGTTCATGTTAAGCGTTTTAAGCACAGCATTGGTTGAAGAATCCTCATAAGTCGTTAATATCGTACCAGAAATACCATTTCCTGACGCAATAATGGCCGAAAAGTCATACCATATTTTATTCAAACCAGGTGTTCCTGTCGTACCCAAGGTAAGGATATCCCCATTTGACATCTGCATCTCAACTGGGCGAATAGGTGTGTAACCAGACGTTTCCTTATCTGCGTTATCATTCGTGCAGGAACTCATCGTCAGCACGGGAGCGACAACTGCGCAAGTGAGACACAAAGCCTTCAAAAAGTTTTTTAATTTCATCAGATATAAAAATATCAAGTAGAGAATCGTAGGTCAAGATAAAAGTTATATAAAATGCAAGAGAAACACGCGAGCGCCCCGCATTCATGACCAAATTGGCGGAACATTTAAGTAGACAGCCCTTTAAAAAAGTGTAGAATGGTAGCAAAGCCATGTTTTCGCCCGATGCGGGACATGGTGATGACTAACGAGTCTAGGAGACCGAAATCCGCATTCACTATGAACAATTATTTTTCACGATTCATCAGCCGCAGCACCAAGCTTGCCCTCCTCGCTGCGGCAGGCATCGCCAGCATTTCCACCAGTCAAGCCGCCCCAGATTATAACCTCATTGGTAAAAATGTGGCCATGGTTCTTCAAAATGGTCATTTTTCGCGCACCATGTTCAGCAGCGAACTTTACCAAAAATTCCTCGACCAATACCTCAAGACCCTCGACCCCACCAAGATTTACCTCACGCAGGCCGATGTTGACAAGCTGAAGGCCAAATATGGGGATAGCTTTGGCGATTACCTCATCACGGGCGAAACACAAATCCTTGCGGAGGAAATCCACCAACTCTACAATGAGCGCGCGCTGGCTCGCATCAACAAGGCGATGGAGATTGTCAAGGCCTACAAGGGGCAATTGCCCGCCTTTGACAGCGAACGCACCATCGCCCGCACACGCCGCGACCTGCCATGGGCGGCGGATGAAGCGGCACTCGACCAACTTTGGAAGGATTTGATTGAAGACATGATGCTCACCGAAGTCATCAGCCGCGAAAACCTCATCAAACTGGCCAAAGAACAGGGCAAGGAAGCCCCTAAGCCCAAGGAGATGAGCGTGGATGAGCAAGTGCTCGCCCGCCTCACCCGCATGCGCAACACCGTGCAAGAGCAAGACTTGCAGGACATCGTCTCCGAGCTCCTCAGCTCGGTCGCGCACGTCTACGACCCCCACAGCGACTACATGGGTGCGCGCGAAGAGCAACGCTTCATGGACATGCTGCGTGCCTCCCTCGTCGGTATCGGTGCCCAGCTGAAGTCTGATGATGATGGCTCCACCAAAATTACGGGCATCGTCAAGGGTGGGCCAGCCCAAAAGTCGGGTCTGCTGCAATTGGGGGATAAGGTCATCGCTGTTGACCGCAACTCGACGGGCGAGTGGAACGACATCCTCTACATGAGCATTGAAAAAGTCGTTGACCAAATCCGTGGCGACAAGGGCAAGACCGTCAGCCTGCGCATCATCAAAGAAGACACTGGGGTAGAAAAAGTCGTCGCCATCAAGCGTGACGAAGTCCCCATTGCCGATGAACTGGCCAGCGGCAAGATCATCACCACCAAAGTTGCTGACATCGAAGGCAACCCACGCGACTACCGCCTCGGTATCATCACGCTACCCTCCTTCTACATCGACTTGGATAAGACGGACAGCAACTGTGCCAAAGACGTCAAAGCCATCGTGCGCCGTATGAATGATGAGCAGGTGGATGGCATCATCCTCGACCTGCGCAACAATGGCGGGGGCTCCTTGGAAGGGGTTCGCAAGATTGTTGGGCTCTTCACGGGCTCTGGCCCCACCGTTCAAGTTAAGAATGCGCGTGGCGCCATCGCCAAACTCACCGTCAGCGGATCACCCATCTTTGAGGGAGAGCTACTCGTCCTCATCAACAAGTTGAGTGCCTCGGCATCCGAGATTTTTGCAGGAGCCATGGCCGACTACGGTCGCGCCATCATCGCTGGGGATACCAGCACCTTTGGCAAGGGCACCGTGCAGGTACCCAAGCACATGGCCAGCTTCCTGCCCATCTTTGCCGATACGGATGGCTGTGGCATGCTGAAGTTCACCAACCAAAAATTCTACCGCGTCGGTGGTTCCTCCACCCAACTTAAGGGGGTACTCAGCGACATTGTCCTGCCATCGGCCACCGCAGCCTTTGAAATTGGTGAATCAGAATTGGACAACCCCCTGCCCTACGATGAAATCCCCAAGGCGAGCGGCTACACCCAAAACACATCCCTGCAAGCCATCCTTCCACGCCTGACGGAGCGCAGCCAACAACGCGTTGCCGCCGACAAGGACATGCAATACCTGCTTGAAAACATCGCTGAGGTCAAAAAGCGCATTGCTGAAAACTCCGTCAGCCTCAACAAAGACAAACGCATTGCCGAAAACGAAGAGCGCCTCGCTCGCAAGCGCGAAATGGATGCTGAACGCACCACCCGCTACGAACAAATGAGCAAGGACGACAAAGCCAACATGTGCATCTACCAACTCGACCTTGCCGACGTCGATAAAAAGGAACTGAGCATTGCCGTCACCGACGAAGAGGACAAGTACATGCAATTTGAAGAAAGTGAAGAGGACAAGCTCACCAAGAGCCCCGATTACCCCTCTGGTCTTGACCCAGAAATGCGTGAAGCCCTCATGATTCTTCGTGACATGATTGACCTCCACTAACACAAGCCCCCCATCAACGACCATGCAGCTCTTTGCCCTCTTCCTCACCTTTATCTCGCTCTTCTTCGTTTTATTGAGCTTTATTCCAGTGCTGGGCATTCCCAGCATGGCGCTGATATTTGGGGTCTTCTTCCTGCTCATTGCCCTCATTTTAGGACTGGTGAGCAAATGCAAATTTGTATGGATGAGCAACCTGCTCATGCTGCTTGCCTGTGGCTTGAGCTTCCATTTGCAGCTGCTACGCATCCAAGACTTCTTGACGGGCACCTGCGAAAAGCTCATTGCTGAGGGTAACGAGCAAGTCAGTGACTACATCGTCCAGCACACCCGCTTAGGCTACATCCTGCGCAACGCAGAGGGCGACAAACGCATCGCCCAACTGAAGGCAGACGCGCAGCAAGTTCGCGAAAAAAAAGAGCACGCAAGAAAAAATCAAGAAAATTGAATAAACTTTGAACAAAACTGTCCTTCGAGACGTCTACTCTATATCGACAGAGTTCGGTAGTACGTGAAGGAGAGAGCACAAGCTACCATTGAAGAACGAAGTTGAGTTTCATAAGTAGTAAGTTAAAAGAGCGCAAGGGATGAGTTCCTTGCGCTCTCTTATATTATATTGATGGTGCTGGGAAGGCAATTAGTGAGGCGCGCAAACCCAAATTTTCCCTGTTTTAAGGGCACCTTGCAAAATTAGCACTGAATCAAAATACAAATTGAGATTGCGGTCAATCGTGCGATTTTTGTCGTAAAACGGTGTAAATTTGTAGCTTTCGTGTCGCAAATAGTCAATTATATTGTCGGATTTTCTAAAATTAACTTTTGCGTTTGAAAAACTGCTTATTTTCAGCTACACTTCAACTACCACAACCTAATCAACTCGATTACACAAGCTTAGT
>JAWXTZ010000132.1:0-5344 GCA_044433085.1 Akkermansia sp. | reverse complement strand
ATTGCTCCACGTCCCCTCATTCGGCTAAGGTGAATGGGTATGCAAGAGAATAATTTAGTAGATAATGTATAGAGACTAAGATTCTTCTGTTCCCTGACACCCTAGATTACTGCTGACACCCTAGATTACTGACACCCTAGATTAATCAAGCCGCGTCACGGGGCTGTGAGGCGGCTTGAATGCTAAGCTCTTACTCGCATGTTGAGAAGAGGATGCGCTCAATCTCATCCACGGGTAAGTTGAGCATGGAGAGCAAGTCACTGACGAGCTTCTTGCTGACCCCGATTTGGCGTGCTAAGTCAGCAGCATTGGTAAAGTGCCCAGTACCGAGCATCTTTTCGAGCATGAGTGCATTTGTTCTTCACCTACACCTGCACTGCGTGCAGGACGACACAGAAGTGTCTTTGGCTTTTCGGTTCTCAAATCGGCATGCGATTTGTGGATAGCCTCGGTACTTGGGGTTTCCTCACGTGGCAAGGCTTGCGCGGCTAGCTCATCCCCGATGGTGCGCATGCGTAGGCTTTTGTGCGAGCCCTGTGAGGTGAAAGTCAGCGTCACTGGGATGCTTTTGTCCCACCCTGCGCGGGGGCGCGAGCTGACAATGGCATCGAGGTCGGGGGACTTTTCCATTGCCTCGGCTAGCTGCTGGCGGTTGCGCTCGCCCACGCTTCGGGGGCTGAATTTGATGCGGTCTTTCATGATGCTTTAGAAGAAATTTTGAAGCGCGAATTCCGTATGGGGGACACTCTTTTTTCGCCAGCATCAATATGGAGCCGTAAAAAAGAAAAATTCAACTTGTCAAATGATTGATACTTGTTATAGTTTTTATCATGAGCAAGACCTCTCTGTACATCGCTGCAAGTTTTTTTCTGGCGACTTTCACTACCTTTGGAGCCGAGAATCCTAAAATAGCTCAAGCGCGTCAGAGCATGGTGGAGCTTGCAGACATCATTACCCAAGCGCAGGAAAAGTCAATTGATACCATCAAGGAAAGAACAGCGCTGCGTACAGCCGAAATCTTTTTAGACTATGCCAATTGGGATGATGCCCATCTGGCAGAGAACACAGCGCACTTTGCAAAAGTAGCTCGATATAAAAAAGAGGCTGCGCACTACGCGCAATTGCTGCCAGATTTTGAACGTGATGAAATCATTGCGATGATGCAAAGCTCTGCGGCAGACCTGCAAGCCGTCCTCTTGAAGAAGCAGATGCGACGAAGCTCACCTGATGTCGATTGGAGCAAGCTTAATATCAATGATGCGCAAATTACCTATCAAGGTAAACCCATCTTCCTTGCTGACTGGACGTGGAAGCCTAGCAGCGAACGCTACACGCAGTATTTTGGTCAGATGAGTGGTGCCTTTATTTCTCCAAATATGGTGGATGAAAGTATGAACCTGCGCCCGCAGGCCGCCAAAAAGTTGAAGAATGAGGATTCCTCTACTGCGGGTATGGTGTTTATTTCTCACGCATCCATGGCCGATTGGGCACTCAAGCAAGACCCAAGTTTAGGTAAGGGTACAGGCAAACCCTTTGTGAATTACGACATTGCCCACCCTTTAAGTAAACAAATTCTCAGCAAGTTAATCGCTCAGAGTGTTCCGCTGCTCAAGGGGAAGGCCTGTACCCAGCTGGGCTACATGCTATGCAACGAACCCCGTTGGGTCGTAGAGAATGGAGCATACAGCGCGACAAGTCTATCCGACTACGCGATGTCTGAATTTAAACAATGGCTCATCAATCGACATGGTAGCATCGCAGAACTCAACAAGTGCTGGGGGACTAC
This sequence comes from Akkermansia sp., assembly GCA_044433085.1. Classification (GTDB taxonomy): domain Bacteria; phylum Verrucomicrobiota; class Verrucomicrobiia; order Verrucomicrobiales; family Akkermansiaceae; genus Akkermansia. The sequence continues at coordinate 3,558 of JAWXTZ010000132.1, read as the reverse complement.
CTATCCTAAGTTTGAGGATATCCCGCTTACGCGCAGCATCGACAAGGCTGCGATTGGCACACCTCTGTACTATGATTTTATTTGCTTTAATAATGAACGCGTCACCGAATGGTTCAAGTTCCTACGCAGCGAGGTAAAAAAGGCTGACCCCAAGGCTAAGACTCACATTAAAATTATGCCTGATCAGTGGACGGATAACAGCCGCAATCATGGCATTGATTTTGAAGAGCTTTGCCGCTTGACGGAAATCCTCGGCAATGATGCCTCGACAACGGCTCATGTTGGCTGGGGACCTAAGCAGTGGTGGGAGGATTGCTACTCCGTCAACTGGCGCGAACTTTGCATGGGCTATGATTTCATGCGCTCTGTACAGCCTCGACAAATCATCTTTAATTCTGAAGGGCACTTGATTAGCACCAACAAGTACAGGAACCTCTTCGAGACACCCGAATACATCCGCATGAACTACTGGCTAGCCTACATGCAGGGGATGAATGTGATTCAGAGCTGGTACTGGTCTCGATTAGAGGATGGGTCGAGCCACGAGAATGACCCTTCCGTTGGCTACGCGGGTTCAAACAATCACCAGCCTCGCGTAGTAAATGAGGTACACGCTACCTGCATCGACATCAACTCTATCGCGAGTGAGGTGGCAGCGTTTCAGGCGCAGCGTCGACCAATTCGCCTCTTTTATTCCTCTTGTTCAGCCATCAATAAGTCAACTTACATGGATGCGCTTTTCGAGCTTTATGAAGCACTCTTTTTCAAAGGTCTACCCTTGGGCTTCGTGAGCGAGGGCATCATGAAGCACCAATCCAAGAGCGAGTGGGACGCCATCATCGTCTCTCGAACACCTTATGTCTGCAAGAGCGAGTTAAGGTCACTCCAACAGTACCTCAATGAAGGCGGAACCATCGTGCTTGATGCGGAGAGTCTGCAAATGAATGAATACGGTCAGCCTCACAGTATCAAGTTGCATGCTGGTAAGGGGAAGCTAATCAAGATGGCAAAGTGGCAAGAAGTCCCCACCCGTTTCGATAATCTTGTGGCAGCCTTTAAACTCACACCCGCTGTACGAGTCGAGGAGCAACAGGAGCATAAGACCTGCTTGTGGCGCATCATCAAAGGCAAGAAGGCGGGACATTATCTTGTCAGTCTCATCAATTTGGGTAAGAATGACTGTGATGTAAAGCTCATCGCACAGGGTAGCATCACCGCCATCCGCGACTACTTGACAGGAGAGCAACAAAGCCCTACCATCAAGCTCCCCAAGTTCACGTGCCTGATGCTTGAACTGATTGTTCGATAAAAAACGCTGCACTTTTGCACACAAATAACACTTAATGTCAGTCGTTTGCTTAGACAGCATTCCTCTAAATACAGAAAAAAACGCAAGCCGCGTCACGGGGCTGTGAGGCGGCTTGTTGGCGGAATGTTACTTGATTATTATTCGCATGTTGAGAAGAGGATGCGCTCAATCTCATCCACGGGTAAGTTGAGCATGGAGAGCAAGTCACTGACGAGCTTCTTGCTGACCCCGATTTGGCGTGCTAGGTCTGAGGCATTGGTGAAGTGTCCTCTAGGGAAGCTCTAGCCAATTAGTTTTTGAGTAAAAGTCAAACTGCCGCTACGGCTAATCTGCGACTTTAGTCGCAAATCGGTGCTAATTTAAGGCTTTCGCGTCGCCAATAGTTGACTATTGGCGCCACTCAAACCCCAAATTTTCACTCGATTTTCTTCCTAAATTCGCTATGCCTAATTGGCGAGAGCTACACTTCCGAGCAGCTTTTCGAGCATGCGGGCATTTATGCTTCACCTACACCTGCACTGCGTGCAGGACGACAAAGAAGTGTCTTTGTCTTTTCGGTTCTCAAATCGGCATGCGATTTGTGGATAGCCTCGGTACTTGGGGTTTCCTCACGTGGCAAGGCTTGGGCTGCTAGATCATCCCCGATGGTGCGCATGCGTAGGCTTTTGTGCGAGCCTTGTGAGGTGTACTTTTCTAACACTTAGTAACACAAGTGTTCAAATTGGACAGAGAAACAAAAAAGATATTTGACAAAACGTCATTAAATAAATATAATAATGACGAAACATAAAACACAACTTTTCTATGCTCCTTCAAGAGAACAAACTTGCGCCCATGCTTAAACTCAGTCGCCCTTTTAATGCGAGTGATGCTCGGGCGTATGGCCTGACATCTAGCCATCTGGCTTATTATTGCAACAAAGGGCTGCTGCAACGGCTTTCTCGTGGGGTTTATGCTGCGGCTCATGCTCAGTCTGGGGCTCATGAGGAGCTGGAGCAACTTGTTCTTAAAAAGACGCAATTCGTGCTTTGCCTGATCTCTGCCCTGCAAATCCATGAGCTTACGACCCAATCCCCAACTTCGCTTTGGATTGCTATTGCTCAAGGCGCTAGAATGCCGCAACTAGATAGCTACCAGCCAGAATGCGTGCGCCTGACCCCTGCACCCTTTCACTATGGCGTTGAAGAACACATCATTGATGGCATGACAGTCAAGGTATACTCTGCCGCTAAAACGGTGGCGGATTGCTTCAAGTTCCGCAACAAAATCGGCATTGATGTCGCCATTGAAGCCCTGCGCGATGGCTACCGTCAACAGCGATTCAGCATCTCAGAGCTAATGGAAGCTGCCCGCATCAACCGAGTTGCTAATATCATCACCCCATACGTGGAAAGCCTTATCTCATGAGTGCTGAAATCAACACCAAATGGTGTCAGGGAGCCGATAACACTTATCCTGTTATGGTTATTCCTTAAAATATTCCCATGATAAACTCAGGCGTGGCTTTCTCATCAACGAGAAAGCCACGCTTTTTACTTCAGCACAGCTGAATTTAACGGCACTTGCTACCCAGTTGGCGTTTCTCGCAGTATGAAGATGATGGGGCAGCTGCAAGATGCCTCCTTCATGCCATGCTCCGAGCTTAACGCCACTTACCTCTACGTGGTTGATGAATCGGGCCAAGGCACGACCTACATCATTAATGGCTCCTTGGCTGGTACCGTCGTTAATATTCATACGGCAGATGGCAACGTGATTACAAAATCTGACTACGATACCGTTATTACCAAGTCAACCGATGGCTCTGGCTCCCTTTCAAGCATCAGCAGCCCCACTCGTGGGGAGTTCTCTCTCTCCACCAGCGGCTCAGATGGCTCTCTGTATATCACCAATTACGTCAATGGTCAGTTGAACCGTTCCTACTCCATCAGTACGGAGAGCTTGGGCGAAAACTCTTCCATGACTCGTATTGTTCGCACGGCTCAAAATAATGATTCCCTGCTCATTACGCGTTATCAGTACGGTGACAACTACACCGTTACTCAGGGGACGGGCGATGGTTGCTCAATTTACGAGTACGTCAAAACCTCGATTGCTCCATATACTTGGGAGGAATTAGTCACACAATCTAAGCTAATCGATAATCAAAAGCAAGTTGCTTCCCGCGTGCGTACCATCAAGCAATATTCCAGCGGAGGTTGGATTACCCTGTCCGAAACCCAAGCCTATGGCGCCGCCGAGGCGATTAC
>JAWXTZ010000131.1:0-5435 GCA_044433085.1 Akkermansia sp. | reverse complement strand
GCGGCATGGCTTCGCCCCTACGGGGCTCACCCATGCCGCTGAAAAAAAAGGGCGTGAGCTACGGTGATTCTGAATTTACAGAAGAAAGTTTACACTAGCGGGTGTCAGAGAATGAAATCCTTGAAATATGATAATTATCTGCTAAATTATTCACATCAGCGTTAGAAAATTGATATGGGCAGATTACCAAGACGAAAGCTAGGGCGTGGAGTTTACCATGTATATAACCGAAGTGCAAACGGCATGTGGATGCTTAATGATGATGATATGAAGGAAATATTCCTTAATCTTGTGAAAAGATTCTCACTTAAATACAAGCTGAATATTTACCATTATTGCATCATGAGCAATCACTTTCATTTTGCTATTGAAGGCGATATTCATGACATCTCATCGCTCTTCCGTTCGGTTTGCTCTCGCTTTACCATCCAATATCATGCCATGATACAGGGGCATGGGTATGGTTCCATTTGGCAACCACGCTATAAAAGCGTCCTTGTTCAAAAGGACGGTTACCTCAGCCGATTGGGTCGCTATATTGAGCTTAATCCCGTGCGAGCCAAAATGATTACGCCTGAGCAATTAGTCGACTACCCATGGAGCTCCGCAAGGTGTTATTTGACTGGCGTGGCAGATGCGTTGATAGATCCATTAAATCATCCCTATCGTCGCCAATTGGAGGAGTATAGTGACGCGGCTAAGCGTCGCTATGCGGAACACCTAAAGGTGCCACATGAGGAGGACTTATCACTATTCCGCAGTGCACTCTCGCATATTGGCGATGAGGATTTTCTTAGCAGCGTCATTTGCGTTGTAGGTGAACGCATGAAACTAAAGGTGGGGCGTCCAAGAAAGCTCACATGACCTGCCTTTATCATCTTATGTCCAATTGGCACGGTCGATTAATTTTCACTTTCTTATCTTTGAACAAATATAGCCTTTTATGAGACCTATATAACAGGGGGAATATTTTCAGGCTCATACGGTGGGTCATCATTCTCTCGCATACACTCACATTCACGCAAACAAACCAACAAGAAAAGTAAATGACAATTAAAACGGTTCAACAAAATAGGGCGAATCGCGCAAACGCCACGCGCAACGCAGAGAAGTATGAAATGAGCACCCCTTGTGTATCCGCGTCATCAGGATGGCTCATCACGCACACTATCGGCTAAGTAGAGAATAGGTGTTTGAGAATAATTTAGTGAATAACTAGCAAAGCTTAAGCTATTTCTGCTCCCTGACACCCTAGAACTCCCTAGAACTTTTCTGCTCCCTGACACCCTAGAACTGACACCCTAGATTCAAGCCCTCAAATCGCGTGGTGGTTGGAAAATAACACCTCGTCTACTAGAATTTAACCTTAGAGAAGAGTTTCATCAAACTGAGCCATTAACTTGCGAATACTTTCACAGGTGTCGATAAAGCTGATGCCTGAGGCGTAGCTAAAATCCTTTTGGTAATTTGCCCAATGCTGTTGCATTGTTGGGCTTTGTTCGATATTTTTAATGATAATAAGGTAATGCTTCAATGCATCCATCGAGTGTCGTTTGCTCGCTGTGGCTTTAAGTGCTTGCAGAAAATGGTTCTTATTGATTTCATCCCCGCGTAAGCGAGAGAGAATGTACACATCGTAAAAATCCCTTGGGCGCGTATTGAACGTGGAACGAGAGAAAATCGTTTCCAACTTTTCGGATAAGAGGGTTTCGATGTTATAGGCTGGAATGGGAATGTACCTATCCTCAAAAAGTAATTTAAAGCGATGTGTAATGGCACGTGGAGTGATAGCATCCCCTACAGTAATGTCGATTTTGAGCGGGACTCTCAAAGAAAGGTAACGAGCAACGAGGCTCGCGCGGTAGCCGCCATATTCGTCTTTCTCTCGGATGTCCTCCAAATGGATGAGTTCAAAACTCACTCCGTCATCGGCATCTTGTGCCAAAATCTCGGCAATGATGTTTTCAAGATTCTCTGCGGTCATTGCTAGCCCCTTGATGGTGGCATCCAAATCCATCGTAGTGCGGGTATCGAGCCCTAGCATGGATGCAATCAACAAGCCCCCTTTAAGAATCCAATGCTGGCGATAGTCAGAAAGCGCAATACGTTCCAGCAGTCGCTCAAGCATGTAGTTCTGCAAGACGAGCTGTGCGCTGATATTTTTCTCTTGGGCAAGTTTTTTGATTTGCGCCTTAAATTGCATGGCATTTTTCATAGCAGGACTTCTAAGTAGGATTGAACTTTACGCTCGACGTGCAAGAGCTGAGCATATTCGGCTAACAGCGGGATGTTGCGAGTGGGCAAGCGCATATAGCGTTTAAACGCTTCGGCTATCACCTGAATATCCACATGGTTCCTAATGCGTAGTATATCGCACAGTGTGCGCTCAGGACAATACGCACGTACATTATTACCATGCGGGCTCTTCAATGAAACAATGCCAGCTTGGTAAAGCTTTTCCACCTGTGTACTGCATAGGATACCCTCACGCTTGGGGGAGCTTAGGTTGTAGGACTCAGGAAACACCATATGGTATCGCTGAGGTGTTCTATCCGTCATGTTGGCAAGGTAGAGGGCAGTCTCCAACGCATAAATTCCACGTGAATAACGGCTTTGTTGAGCAAGTAGTTCATCATCGAAGGCATCGGGCAAGGTATAAACGCCTCGTGACACTTTTTGCAAATGTCCACGTGATTCAAGATATTTGAGACTACCGCGCAGCAAGCCCTGCTCGGTGACCATTTTTGTCGTAAGGGTACCGCCATGCTGCTGTGCTAACTCAATAAGAGCCTTTCTTTGCGATGATGAACTCATTCTTTACTTTCTTGCTGGATTTATTTTACATAATCGAGCAAAAAAGTAAAGAGCAAATGCTCATTTAATTCTTTTATGCTGAGACTCAAACAGTTGATGAGTATGGTTAAAACTGGAGAATCATGCTCATTTCAGCTATTACTAGCGACCACAAATAGCAAGCAAAAGCTGTAAAGAGCAGGTTGCCTGTTAGAGAAAAAAGCAGGGTCAGAAAAAACCTAACAGGTTGCTTGTCTCTTTCAAAAGTAGTTCCTAAGGCGGCACCAAGCCTGAGCTTTCCTTTTCTATAGCCTCTGATTGTCAGCATCCATGTTGGGATGGCGCAACCAGTAACAAATATGGCACCGCCCAGCGTGCTGTACCCGCAGGAATCCAGCCAGAATAACACGCCAAATAGAGCTAAGCCAGCTAATATTGCAGAGCAAAAAGTGACGATATCGTTTGTTTTCATTTTCTTCTCTTATTGGTCGTGATGGGTAGAGTCTGTTTTTTACCTACTAGCAATGCTTTTTGCTTACGTCTTTCAGGCTAAGTTATTTGTTATCGCGTTGCAAGCTTATTTTTACTTGTCTGTTGATTATCTTTGAGGAACAGCGGTGCTTTTCTTTGTCGCGATGCCCGCCAAAGCCCCGCAAGAGCTCATTTCATCACAAGCCATACCTGCCCTTCCCCCCAGCAACAATCAAGCCGCGTCACGGGGCTGTGAGGCGGCTTGATTGCTAAGCGCCTATTCGCATGTTGAGAAGAGGATGCGCTCAATAAGCCGGTGTCAGCCACAGCTCATTGCGTGACGAGCCCAAAAAAGCCGTGCAATTTCATGCACGGCTTTTTTGGGGTTTATATATTGATATAAATTGTTTTGCTTAGATGTCAACCGTTCCTTCGTTGTCGTCATCACCACCGTGGGCGAGGATGAATTGAAGGTCGTTGAGGTCGAGGCTGGAGGCGAAGCCCTCTTCACCCAGAACGTTGGAGACCAGCTGGTTCTTTTGGTGTTGCAGGACGCGAATCTTCTCTTCCACGGACTCGCGGATGAGCAGGCGGTAGGCGATAACCTTGTTCTTTTGGCCGATACGGTGGGTTCGGTCAATGGCTTGGCTTTCAACCGCTGGGTTCCACCATGGATCATAGAGGATGACGTAGGAGGCGGAGGTCAGGTTAAGACCAGCACCACCGGCCTTCAGGGAAAGCAGGAACACGCTTGGGTCCTTGGTGGTTTGGAATTTTTCAATCTCGGCCTTACGGTCCTTGGTTTGACCAGTGAGGTAGTTGTAGGGATGATTTTCGGCATCGAGGCGAGCCTTGATGATTTCCAACATGCTGACGAATTGGGAGAAGACGAGCACCTTGTGCCCTGCCTCACGCAGCTGGTCGAGCAGGTAGAAGAGGGCGCGGAGCTTCGCGCTGTCTTCCTTGGCGTACTTGGGATCAACCAAACCGGGGTGACAGCAAATCTGACGCAGGCGCATGAGGCCTTGCAGAATCGCGAAGGAGTTCTTCTTGACGGATTCGTCGGAATCGACTCCCAAGAGTGCTTTTTGGATGCGGCGCAACTCGGCTTTGTAGAGCTGTTGTTGAATGCCTTCCATCTTGGCGTAGACTTCTTCTTCGGTACGTGGTGGCAAGTCCTTGGCAACCTGTTGCTTGGTACGGCGCAGCAGGAAGGGCTTGAGGCGTGCCGCGAGGCGGTTTTGGCTCAGCATGTCCTTGCGCTTATCGAAGCGCTTCTTGAAGTAGGCGCGGCTACCCAGCACACCAGGCATGGCGAAGGCCATGAGCGACCACATGTCGAGCAGGCGGTTTTCGATTGGCGTACCAGAGAGCACAAGGCGGTTGAAGGAGACAATCTCGCGTGCGGCCTTGGCGGCCTTGGAGTCGGGGTTCTTAATTTGTTGACCTTCATCCAGAATGACGGTGAGCCACTTGATGGAGTTGATTTGCTCACCACAGACGCGCAATTGGGCGTAGTTGATGACGACCATGTCGTAGTTGGCGAGGATGTCCTCCACATTGGCCTGATCTTTGTTTCGGATGACCAGCACGCGGATTTCTGGGGCAAACTTTTCTGTTTCACTGGCCCAGACGTCCAAGACGGACTTAGGACAGACGATGAGAACGGGTGGGGAGACAGCCTTCTTGCGTCCCTTGCTGTGTTTGCGGATGTAGTCACCGCGCAGCCAGAGCAAGTAGGTGATGGACTGAATGGTTTTACCCAGACCCATGTCATCCGCAAGGATACCACCGAAGCCATTTTCGGACAGGTAGGCGAGGAAGTGGAAACCTTCAATCTGGTAAGGACGAAGTGTTGCTTGCAGCTCGCTTGGCACGTCGGGCTTGACGTCAATCTTGATTTCGGAGGTGCGGTCTTTGATGCGTTGCCATGCCTTGGGGTCAAAGACCTCGGCCGCGCGGGGGTCAGCGAGTTGCAGGGCGTGCATGCGGTGGGTTTCGCCAGAGAGGTCGAATGGGTCGAGACCGAGGCGGGTCACGGCATCGCGTTGGTCGTCATCGAGCTTGATTTCCAAGCGCAGCCAGCGACCATCGTCCATGCGGACGTAGCCACCACGGGCGGAGACGAGGGAGCGGATTTGCTCCTTGGTGAGGGTGACACCCTCCACATC
>JAWXTZ010000130.1:0-5452 GCA_044433085.1 Akkermansia sp. | reverse complement strand
AGCTATTTCTGTGAACACAAGCTCGCATCTCGTGGATTTTCTACCATGGATGAGAAAATTATGGAGAAAATTACCCTTTTCGCTAAGTTTATGCTTGAGTTATCGCGCCTCTAAGATAGAATGAGAGAAGCTTAATTGATATGAAAAACTCTTCTCCCCTTCGAATCTTGGTAGCAGCGGCTGCTCTTTGCGCAGCACCGCTGGCAATGACGTCTTGCTCCTCCACCCTTTCACCAGCTAAAGCATCCGCTCAGGCCAAGCAGGCAACAGGAAAGGTTTTCAGCTACAATGACCAAGCTGTGCCTCAAGCCCGTTCCGTGGACGAAGTAGGTCCCCTGCCCGCCCGCACGGTGCGCGCGCTGAGCTTGTGGTTGGCCAACTCGGACATCAAGCACGTCTCCTACGCCTACCCTCAATACTTTGTTGAGATGACGGACCCCGATACAGGCAAAGCTCGCGTCTGGAGCCTCATTTCCGATGGACGCGGCAATCTTGTGGGTGTCTGCATCCCCAAGGGAAACACCCCCGCTTGGGAGCTGCCTAACACAGGCAACTACGAGCTTTACGTCTGCCGTGGCACCCAGCGCGATGGTCTCAGCCGCGCCATCATGAACTCGCTTTCCGAAGCTGGTTACGACGAGCCCCGCCTCAACTCCCGCCGTGCTCTTGGTCTGACGGAAGATCGCTACTTGATTTCCAAGCCAGCAGCCATTGCCGCCCCTGTTGCCCCTGTTAAAGAAAAACCTGAAGCCGCCCCAGAACCTGCCGCCGCTGAAGAACCAGCAGCCAGCAGCGATGCAAGCGAAGAAGAAAGCGCCGAAGACGATTTCGGCAGTGATGACTTCGGTGACGACGCTGCAGAAGAGTCCACCGATGATGCCGCTGACAGCGAAGATGATTTCAGCGATGACTTTGGCGACGACGACTTCGGTTTCTAATACCGCTAACTAATTCAAACGAACATTCAAACAAAAAAGCGCGTTCCTGTAGGAGCGCGCTTTTTTGTTTAAGGGGACCTTAAAGGAAAAGGGTTTATTGAAAGGGGGCGGGTTTATTGTGCCCCATCACCGCTCAAATCGCGTTCAATAAGCGCGTAGGCGTTGTGATTGTGGATGGATTCAAAGTTTTCCGCCTCGACTCGATACCAGCTAAAGGCATCGTGAGCTTCGGTCGCCATGGCGACATTTCGCACCAAATCTTCGACAAAAACAGGCTTGTCGTAGGCTGCATCGGTGACGTATTTTTCATCAGGACGCTTCAGCAGGCTGTAGACGGGGCAGCTGGCGCAGGATTCTATCATGGCAATCAAATCCTCAATCCAGACGGCTGAATCGCGGAATCGTACGGAATAGGTGACAATGCCGCGCTGATTGTGGGCTCCTTTGTCGCTCATTGATTTAGAGCAGGGGCACAGGGTTGTCACGGGTACTTTAAGCGTCAGCGTAAAGACCGTGGGAACGCCCTGCTTGGCGTCGATTTGGAAGCGAACCCCATAGTCCATCATCCCCTCAAAGCCCGTGACTGGTGCTTTTTTGACGAGGAAGAAGGGGAACTCCAAATCCACATGGGCGCATTGCGCATGAAATTTTTCTAAAAGCCGAGCGGGTAAGCCCACGGCTGTGTGAACATCCAAATAGTGACGATGTTCATGCAGAGCCTCCACAAAGCGGCTCATGTGTGTTCCCTTAAACTCCGATGGCAAGTCTACCATCAAGGCGACCGTCGCAACGGTTGATTGCGTGCGGTGCTTCTTATCCCTGACGACAATGGGGAACTTGACATCACGAACACCAACGCGGTCAATCGCAATTTGGCGCGTATCGCGCTCGTTCTGCATGTCAAGAAGTTCCTTCATCTCCTGATAAGTGGTTTAAGGATAATAAAATGCAATATTTCGGAGGCAAATCGCCCCTTGAAGAAAATTAAAGGGAGCTTGTGCACCTAGGCGATGCACAAAGCTCCCAATCAACGACAAAAGCCGTCGAGATTTTTTACTTCTCGAAAATTATGGAAGCAAGTTGACGGCACGAGCACGGCGGATTTCGCGCGTGATCTTGCGGTGCATCTTGGCGGAAACGCCAGTGACGCGACGTGGAAGAATCTTGCCAGATTCGGATGTGAACTTGGAGAGAAACTCTGGGTTGCACATATCGATGGAGTCTGCAGGGATGTCGATGCGACGACGTGGCATCATCTTGTTGCAGGTACGGAAACGAATGCGGCGTTGAACGCTCTTGAATTCAGTAATCATAGTCAGAAATGTGTTGTTTGGATCAAATGGCTAAGAATTAGCGCATTTCACGGTGAAGGGTACGACGCTTGAGGAAGTGATTGAACTTAACTTTTTCCAGACGACCTGGTGTGTTCAAGCTCTTCTTATTGCGGGTTGTAACGTAGCGGGAAGCTTGCTTACCTTCGGCCTTGGCCTCCGTGCATTCCAAAATGATGATATCTCTAGGCATATTTGCGTTTTGTTGATTGTTGGGCGGCTATTTTACACTTTTATTCGTCTTCGTCAAGCGAAATAATGCTCTCACCGTCATTTTGTGCACCTGCGTAGCCGATAATGTCGGATTCTGGGGTGCGGTAAAGGCTGGCTGTGCCGTATTTTTTCTCGAACTCTTCTTGGCATTTAACCGTCAAGCGGCAGAAGGGGCGAACACGCAGACGACCTTTAGGGATAGGGACTAAGGAGATTTCGCAGACGCCATATGTACCGCGGCGAATGCGGTCGAGTGCGGCATCAATCTCAAAGAGTTGCTCTCTATCTTTATCCAAAAGACGAATCGTGAGGTCGCGAACCTCGGCTTCGCTGCCAGCATCCCCGATGTGTTGTCCGGAGGAGGAAGACTCGTTTGATGCGCCAGAACGAAGGTGTTCGCGCGTCACGCTGGTCATGTTGGGCAGCAGTGCACCACGCAAGTCGAGCAATGATTCGGTCTGCTCCTTCAAGAAGTCTGGCCATTCGGGGTCAGCCTTAAAAATCTTGAGGCATTCCTTCAACTTCGCCAAGCGTTGTTTCTCTTCGGGTGTCAAGCTATCCTTGAGGTGTTCCATCTTTGACTCGGGCTCTTGCTTGATCTCAACAGCCTTGGGAGCGGGCTCCTTGGCGGGTGCTGGCTTTTTAGCGGGGCTAGCCTTCTTGGCGGGGCTAGCCTTCTTGGCACAGGTGGTCTTTTTCGGTTCCGCGGTCTTTTTCGGTGCTGCGGCCTTTTTCGGTGCCGTGGTCTTTACCTTAGCCTCCTCTGCAGGGGCTTCCATCGCTTTCTTTTTAGTTGCCATCTTCTTTAAGTGGGGTATTTGGTTAAAATTGACTCATCCGGCACATAATCTATCTACCGAACGACAAGCATATAACACAGATAGAAAAATATAGCAAGTTAAAAGTTCTCATCACGCTGCGTTTCACCCATAAATCATGGCTCACTCAAGAACGCAAAGCACAAATAATCAGCGAACGAATACCAAGAAAGACCTAACATCTAACAATGACACACTGTTAAGCGGATTGATAAAACCGAAGGTGTTTTTTTGGTTGTGGAGCATCACCACTTGTGTTAGTATACACGACAATATGGTACCTCCTCGCATGGCTGGGCTTTTACTGCCCCTATTTTCGATTCGCCGCCCCGATGATGCGGGCATAGGCGATTTAGCAGCTCTTGAAGAATGGATTGACTGGGCTCAAAAGACCGATGTCAAATTTTTGCAGCTTCTCCCCGTCAACGCTTTGGGCAATAGTGATGCACCATCCCCCTACTCCGCTATCAGCTCGGTGGCTCTGGAACCCCTCTACCTGACGTTAGAGCGCATTCCGGGCATCACCCAAGCCCCTGCAGCACCCCCTACCCCACTGCCGCCCCGCCAATTGCCTGCGGGCGATGATTTAGTGGACTACAGCCGCGTACGCTACAACAAATACCGCCACATCAGGGCTGCGTGGAAACGATTCCGCGATGAAGAGCAATTTGCCCCCTTGCGCGAGCAGTGCGCCCAGTGGGTGCAGGCCGAGGGGCAATGGCTGCAAGACTACGCCACCTTTCAGGTTGCCAGCACCATGTTCAACACCCATTGTTGGTGGCAATGGCCCATGCAGGACCCTGACTACATCCGCCACATTGTGGGCAGTCAACAAGCCACAAGCGACCAAAAACACTACGAAGAGTGGGTGCAGTGGCTCTGCGCACGAGAATGGAAGCAGGTGCGCGCCAAGGCTGATGCTGCGGGCGTGCTGCTGATGGGGGATGTGCCCATTGGCATCTCTGTTGCCAGTGCCGACGTCTTTTTTGAACGCCATCAATTCGATATGAATTGGAGTGGTGGCGCCCCACCAGAAGGTAACTTTGCCGAAGACCCCTTCACCGGCAAATGGGGGCAAAACTGGGGCATCCCCCTCTACCGATGGGATGTCATGAAACACGACAACTTCAACTGGTGGGGACGTCGCATCCGCAAAATGGCGGAAATTTTTGGCATGTACCGCATCGACCACATCCTCGGTTTCTACCGCATCTACGCCTTCCCATGGATGCCTGATCGCAACGAGGAGTTCCTTCACCTCAGCGAAGATGAGGCTGCCGCCCGCTGCGAAGGGCGACGCCCCGGCTTCCAAAGCCGCCCCGACTGGACGGAGGAAGACCGCAAGCACAACCTCATCCAAGGTGACACCTTGCTGCGCGAAATCATGAAGAAGTCGCAGGGCATGCTCGTCGTCGGGGAAGACTTAGGCTGCGTCCCCGACTACGTACGACCAAACCTCTCGCAACTGCGGATTGCTGGCTTCAAAATCCCGCACTGGGAGATTGATGAAAAGCAGCAAATTGCCAAGGGCAGCAGCTACAACATCTGCTCCTTTGCCACCTATGCGACACATGACTTCCCGCCCATCAGCAGCGATTGGGATACTTGGTATCAATACGTGGATACCGCGAAGAACAAACGCTACCCCAGCGATGCGAGTGCCGAAGATATTTTGGAAATTCAGCGTGTTGGCCGCGACTGCGAGCGTGTGCTCGCGTGGCTGGGTGACTACGCTGACATGAGCCCTGCGCAATACCTACAAGCATGGGGGGATGAGGTGAAGGACAAACTTTTCGCGGCTCTACTTCAATGCAACTCCGCCTACACCGCCCTGATGTGGACAGAGCTCTTCGATATCCCAGTGCGCCTCAACAGCCCAGGGACAGAGGGTGGCCGCAACTGGCGGGCACGGATGAACTTCACCGCCAAAGAGGCGAGCCAGAAGCACCAAAGCCAGTGGCTGCGCGAACTCATCCGTAACAAGGGTCGCTAAAACAATGGCACAGCGTCTGATTCGTCGCACTTTTGAGCATAAGGGCACCTTGCAAAATTCGTTTTAAAATGATGGCACCTCAGAAAATACCGCCAACTGCCCCATTTTTGACGTAATTTTGTGATAAATGTCGCATTTTCGCTTCAGATGCTTAGCATC
>JAWXTZ010000129.1:0-5540 GCA_044433085.1 Akkermansia sp. | reverse complement strand
GGGGCTGGGGCATGGGGATGGCTTGTTGAATGGGGGCTGGTGGCGGTATGGTTGCGTCTGTTCCTGCTGGTTCGACGGGGTCGACGGCGGTGATTTCTTCCGTGGCTTCCGTGGCTGGTACGGGTGCTACGGCTGGTGGTGCGTTGCGGCGTACCATGCGGACGAGTGGGGTGATGAGTTTGCCTTGCGCTTGTCCATCAAAGACGAAGAGTTCATCAATTTTAGCAACGACTTCTTCCCCCACTTGCAGTTGCTTGACCATTTCTGTTATCTCGGGGCTTTGTCCCATGAGGGGGACATCGAGCTCAACCTTAAACAGGTCGCCCACTTTCCATTGCTCGCTGCCGTAGGGGCTCATGCGTTTGTAGGCGAGTGGCTCCACCACTTGAAAGATGGCGATGCGTCGGGAGGCCACTGGGGCGTTGGGGTTGGTTGGTGTCAGCATGTCGGAGAGCGTGGGGCTGTTTTCCTGATCCTTAAAGCCACGGAAGGTGGCCCGAACGGCTTTGCTGGAAAAAAGCTTGGCTGATGGCTGTACCATGACAGGAGCTGGAATCATGACGGGGATTTGCGCCATGAGTGCGGGGCTCATCATCAGGGCGATGATGCTACTAGTGAGAATCGTCGTTTTCATGTTCTTAATCAATGTATCGAAGTTCTTTGTCGATGAGTTGGGTTGGCGTGTTGAAATTTTGTTGGTAAAGATGCCCTGTGCCCAGCGCGTGGATGCGCTCGGGCATGTATTGACCTGCAAATTGGGCGAGGATGTTGAGCCCGATGTTGCTTTCTAGCGAGGAGTTGAGCCAGCAGGCCATTTTGTGCTGTCGCGCTAGTTTGGCGTATTCCACCGCGGCTTGCAGCCCCCCATGCAGGCTGGGCTTAATGACCAGCGCATGGGGCTTGATGTTGCAAATCATGAGTTCGCGTTGCTCGTAGCTGTGGCAGTTGATGAGTTCTTCATCCAGCGCGATGCGGACGGGTGACTGGGCGACGAGTTTAGCCATCTCCTCCCA
Organism: Akkermansia sp.; assembly: GCA_044433085.1. GTDB lineage: Bacteria > Verrucomicrobiota > Verrucomicrobiia > Verrucomicrobiales > Akkermansiaceae > Akkermansia. Next base: position 4,527 of record JAWXTZ010000129.1, on the reverse strand, counting down.
CTGGTGGGGGGCGATGGGTTGTTCGATGCAGCTGATGCCGATGCTGGCTAGTTCCTCCAGACGCTCGGCTGCATCATTGGGTGAAAAGGAGCCGTTGGCATCCACACGCAGCTCCACCATGGGGTTGAGTTCGCGGGCTTCGCGCAGGAGTTGTAGGTCTGTCGCCCAAGTCTCGGGCGATGTTTTCATTTTGATGCAGTGGTACCCCGCATTGATACCCCGCGTGATTTGGGTGCGCATGCCCTCGGTGCTGTCCATCCAAATGAGGTGGTGCAGGGGGATGCCCACTTCGCCGCGGGTGTAGGCGTTGTCCCAGATGGGCTCGTGCAAGCTGCTGAGCAGCGCGCCCTCCAAGGCAAAGCGGATGGAGCTTTGGCGCGGAAAGTCGCCCGCGTCCAATCCCCCCTTGGCCTCCACCATGGCGCATGCTTTTTGCAAATCCGCCAGCATGTGCTCATGGTACTCGGGGGAGTAGAAGGGCATGGGGCAGCATTCCCCCACACCATGACCCTGCTCGTGCTCGCAGTGGACGAGGTAGCAGTTCATGGTATCGAGACAGCCCCTTGAGGTTTTGATGCGGTTTTTGAATTTAAGCTCGTGCTGTTGAATGCTCAGCTTAAAGGGTGGCATGTGCTCAGGGGCAATCTGTTGGAGGATGGATTTCATGGTGAGAGAGTTTTGGTGGTAGTAGTGAGTTAAGGCAGCTTGGGGTACTTGCTGTAGTCGGGCTTGCGCTTTTCGAGGAAGGCTTTGGAGCCCTCGTGCGCTTCGTCGCACATGTAGAAGAGCATGGTGGCATCGCCCGCCAGTTCTTGAATGCCCGCTTGACCATCAAGTTCCGCATTCAAGCCCGCCTTGATGAGGCGCAGTGCGACGGGGGAGAGCTCCATCATTTCGCTCGCCCATTGGACGTACTCGTCCTCCAGCTGTTCAAGGGGCACCACCTTGTTGACCAGCCCCATGTCTAGCGCTTCCTGCGCGTTGTACTTGCGGCAGAGGAACCAGATTTCACGCGTCTTCTTTTGACCGATGCAGCGCGCCATGTAGGAGGAGCCAAAGCCTGCATCAAAGCTGCCGACGCGGGGACCAGTTTGCCCAAAGATGGCATTTTCGGACGCGATGGAGATGTCGCACACGAGGTGCAGCACGTGCCCACCACCAATGGCAAAGCCGTTGACGGCGGCAATGACGGGCTTGGGCATGGAGCGGATTTGCTTTTGCACATCCAGCACACTGAGGCGGGGTACGCCCTCGTCATCCACATAGCCACCACGACCCTTGACGTTCATATCCCCCCCAGCGCAGAAGGCCGTTTCGCCCACGCCTGTGATGACGATGACTTGCACATCTTGCTTCTCGCGGCAAATCCACAGGGCATTGCTCATCTCGGCCGTGGTCAGCGGGGTGAAGGCGTTGCGGTAGCGGTCGCGGTTGATACTGATGCGGGCAATGCCGCCAAATTGTTCAAAGAGGATTTCTTGGTATTCCTTGATGGGGGTCCATTCACGTGTCGTGTTCATAAAATCTTGTTTCTATTGGATGAGTTGAAGCATGGTTTGGGCATCTTGTTCGCTGTCGCAGAAGGCCTCGATGAGTAGTGGTGCGTGCGCCTCGGGGGACAGGAGTGCTTGTTGCGCAGCCTCCCAATCGCTTAAGTCATGGACGGCAATGTAGTCCAAGCCGCAGCTTTGCGCCCAGCCTTGGGCACTGTGTTGGTGCTTGGCCATGACGAATGGAGCCGCCTCGGGCGATTCGCTGATACCAGGTAGCGCGCTGAAGATGCCACCACCGCCATTGTTGAGTAGCAGGATGCGTAAGTTGGGGCTTAGCGCAGGTAGCCAAAGCGCGTTCATGTCGTAGAAGAAGCTCAGGTCGCCAATCAGCAGCACGTTGAGGCGGTCATCCCCTGCGGCAAAGCCGATGGCGGCGGATAGGGAACCTTCGATTCCATTGGTGCCACGGTTGCATTGCACCTCCACCTCGGGGTGAAGTTCAAAGAGTTGGGCGTAGCGCACCGCCGAGCTGTTGGCGAGGTGCAGGACGACTGGGGCGGGCAGCTGCGATATGAGTTCGCCTGTCAAACGAGGGGCACCGTAGGGCAGGGCACTGCAATCAATCGCGCCAAGCTGCGCATTGCTGCTGTGCCACAGGGCGTAGAATTCTTCGCACTCGGGCTTTTCATCCATATCATCCGCAAAGACGGAGAGCAAGTCCCAGAGTTCGTCGGGCTCGCCCTCCAAGCAATGGGTGAGGCAGCAGAAGGTATCGACCAGTGCACCATCGCGGCTCATGTGCCAGTGCTGGCGGGGTGGGTTCTTGCGCAGCAATCGCTTGATGCGTTTGGAGACGATGCAGCCGCCTACGGTGATGAGCAGGTCGGGGGAGAAGATATCCTCGCAATCGCGCCCAATGATTTGGTCGGCTTGGGTGATGGCACCTGCCACAGCGGCGCAGTTGCCAAGGTGTTCGGCGATAATCACAAAGCCCTTCTTCTGCAAGTCTTCGCTCAGGGCAGGGGCGAGGCGGTGTTGCCCGACCAAAATCATGCGACGCGGGCTGGCCTTGACTTGATTGATGAGCATTTCTTCCTCATCTCCGCCCATGCTAGCAAACTCGATACGGTCGATGAGGGGCTGTTCTTCCAATTCCTCGTCGGATGTTTTAAAAAGAGGTTCGGAAAGCGGCAGATTGATGTGCACGGGGCCCTGCCCATGGTGGCGCAGGGCGAGGCAGGCCTCGTTGATGAGACGTACGCGGTGCCAGTCGTCATCCTTGCCTTCGGGTAGCGAGCAATTGAATCGCGTGAGCGAGCCGAATATATTTTGCTGGGGCAGGGTTTGCCCATCTTGCTGCCCAATCCAAGCCGCTGGGCGGTCAGCACTGATGACGAGTAGGGGTAAGCCCTGATAGTGAGCCTCGGCCACCGCTGGGTGAAGATTGAGTGCGGCCGAGCCAGAGGTCACCACGACCGCCACGGCTGCACGGCTCTGCAAGATCCACCCGATGGCCATAAAGCCCGCGCTGCGTTCATCGGTCGCGCCACGGCACTCCATCTCTGGCATTAATGCCAGTGTGTTGACAAGGGGGGAGTTACGGCTGCCTGGGCACAGGACACAACGCCTCACCCCATGCGCTAAGAGCAGGGCGGCAAGTTGTCGAACTTCGGGCAAGGCAGAGTAGCTAGGCATGCCTTGATTTTAGCATAAAAAAGTCTGTTTTGTAAATGTGCAATCGTCGATTTGATGATGGAAATGAGTGTAATTTTTCTGACATGCAGGGCATGCTGTAACAAAGAGAGCTTGTCAGGCGGGCTTTTGGGCGATAAGATGGCTGCATGCTTCGCTTTTCGCTCCTGAGAGTACCCATCATCATTCACCCGAGTTTGTGGATGATTCTGCTGCTTTTCAGTGTGTTGGCAGAGCAGAGTACGGATTGGCACATCGTGCATATCTCCACCTTTGTTGCCGCGGGCTTTATCAGCTTGTTGGCACATGAGATGGGGCATGCCCTGACGGGGCAATGGCTCGGTGGTGGACGCGCTCAGGTTTATTTGGAGTGGTTGGGCGGTAGCAGTTGGAACCCCGATGCCAAGTTGACCCGAACAGGTGGTTTGCTGATGACTGCGGCCGGTCCATTCGCCAATATTCTTATTGGTGTTGCATCTTTTACGACGCTTTACCTCGTGCTGGGTTCTACCGAGGCTTGCAAGGATTGCCTTGATGGTTCTTATGAGTACAGCTGTATGGTTTCGACAGGTGGGCTTTGCCTCCTTCGCAACTTGGGGGTGATTTCCATCTTTTGGGCGGCCTTTAATTTATTGCCTGTTTATCCCTTGGATGGCGGTCAACTCTGCGCGGGGCTGATGAAGTCCATGCGCCTTGTGCTCAGCATCAGCATTGCGGTTGCCTTCGTGATGTTTTTGGTTTGTCTGGTGCTCGGAAAATGGGTTTTGATGTTCTTTTTTGCCGCTTTGGCCTTTTTTAATTATAAGCGTAGGGCGATGGAGCCTTATTGAACGCTGTTTTGATTGCTTCGGTGGTGCGCTAACGCGTTTGCAACGGTAAACAAGTGCGGGCTGTCGCCCGAAGGATAGGGGGGAGTCGCCCAAAACTGCCGACGGCTGTAAGGCAGTTTGGACAGGAGCGAAGCGATGTGCCCCGAAGGGGTGAGGCACCGTGAGGCGGTGCCGAATCAACTGGGCGTGTTGCTTGGTGCTCGGCTTGCTTAGCGGACATTTACAAATAACAGGGGCGGGTCAGTTGGGCGACTGCGGATTTGCTTCGCAAATTCCGCGTGATTGTCTCGCCGACGGGCGTCTCCGACGGGCGGGCTTCGCCCTGCACCCACCAAAGGGCTTACCCTTTGGAATCCATTTACGATGCTTCGCATCGTAGCGGTGCATTTGCGTCGTTACTATTCACGGCCATTTTGACCACAGGAGTAAAGATGACTTCGAAACCTAGTAAAAATGTGTTGCCCAAATTCATATATAACACATTAAAAAAGAGTTGATTTTCTTTTAATTTT
>JAWXTZ010000128.1:0-5547 GCA_044433085.1 Akkermansia sp. | reverse complement strand
CTACGATGCGCAGCATCGTGACTGGGTGTCCAGAGGGTCGAAGACCCTTTGGTGGGTCTTGGGCAAAGCCCAAGTCGGGTCTGGGCTGAAAGCCCAGCTGGCAGAGCCAGTCGCCCAACTGCCCCTCTCCTGTTATTAGTAAATGTCCGCATGGCAAGTCTAGCATTGAGCCACTCGCCCAGTTGGGCGACTCCCCCTTTCTCCGCGCGAAGCGCGCACTTTTCAACCGCCGCAAACGCGATAGCGCATCACCTTGCGCAACAAAACAAAGCCAATCTTCACAAACCAGCCGTGAATAGCAACATTTTTTGTCATTCTCCTCGCAAAAGCTGTCTGGCGGCACCACTGCCTGCCTCGTCTGCGAGCTTCCACCATGCGATGGCTAGCCGATTATTCTGTGGCACACCCCAGCCTTGGGAATAGCACATCCCCATCATTAACAGGGCATCTTTATCCCCAGATATGGCGGCGTAGCGCCAAAAATCTACGGATTTGCGCGGGTCGGGCTCAACTCCCTGCCCCTCTGCCAGCATGTTGGCGTAGAGCATTTGGCTGGCTATGTCTCCTCGAAGTGCCAATTTCTCCAGCCATGGGGCTGCGGATGTCATATCATCACGCGTCAAGGCTAGGCTTAGCAGTCCACGATAGGCGTTGACGTTATCCTGCTTTGCGGCTTTTTCATACCAGTGCTCAGCCTGATGCAAATCTGTTTTACCTGCCAAACCAAATTGGTAGCAGGCGGCGACGGCCACTTGAGATGGTGCATAGCCTTTCCTTGCCCCCAGCATGAACCACTGCAAGGCCGCCTGTCGGTTGGCATCGCCCTTTTCACCACGTGCAAGTAACTTATAGCCCAGCCTGTATTGTTGACTGGGAACCCCCTCGTAGGCCGCCTCGACCATCTTGTTCCACCCCTGCTGGCAGCTCGTCAGCACCAAGCCCACGCTCAGGGAGAGGCATAGGGTAAAAAAGCTGAGCTGATTGCGTTTCATGAATCGGGGCGTTGGGGTGTTTAGGGAACCTTATAAAATTAGGCGTGATGAGTTTTGGATGCGAATTGAGCACGAAAGCTACAAATTTGCACCGATTAGCGACAAAAATCGCACGATTGTCTGTGATTTTGGATTCAACTTTGATTCTGTTGCTAATTTTGCAAGGTGCCCTTTACTTCAATGCTAATTTTGCAAGGCACCCTATACAATTAGCACAGAATGGCTTAAAAAGCAAGTATGTTCCCAGCGTGAAATCTTGCTTTTTCTGCATTTATCTGCTATTCTTAGCGGCAGATGCTAGAACTCACCATGCTAGGCACAGGAAATGCCGCTGTCACACAATGTTACAACACCTGCTTCACCATCAGTTCCCACGGAAAGCACTTTTTGGTTGATGCGGGTGGCGGCAATGGCATTTTGCGCCAGTTGGAGCTAGCCCGCATCAGCCTACATGATATCGAATGCTTGATGATTACCCACGCCCACACCGACCACATTCTCGGTTGTGTCTGGGTTGTTCGCTACATCGCCGACCTGATGAAGAAGGGCGAGTACTCGGGCGTCTTCCCCATCTATGCTCATAACGAGGCCCTGCATATCTTGGAATGGATTTGCCACAAGTGCCTACCACCTAAGCTGATTGCCTATTTCGAGACGCGCATCAAGCTCTACACCTTGGAGGCAGGCGACTGCTTCCGCGCCATTGGGCTGACCTGCCGCTGCTTTGACACGGGTAGCACCAAGACGAAGCAGTTTGGGTTTGAGCTGCACCTCCCCGATGGGCAGCGCCTTGTTTGCTTGGGTGATGAGCCGATGCATGAATGCAATCGCACCCTCTGCCAAGGTGCCGACTGGTTGCTCTGCGAAGCTTTTTGCCTCGCGCGCGATGCCGATATCTTTAAACCCTACGAAAAAAACCACAGCACCGCCCTTGATGCAGGACGCGTCGCGCAGGAGCTCAACATCCGCAACCTCATCCTTTACCACACCGAGGACAAAAACCTTCAGGAACGCAAAGAACGCTATCAAGAGGAGGTCACCGAGCACTTCTCGGGGCAGGTCTTCATCCCCGATGATTTGGAGCGCATTGAACTTCGCGCCTCATTTTAACATTCCCCCCTCTTCCCGAAACTCTCTTCATGCCCCTACCTTCCCGCCAGCGTTACTTCTCTTTGCGAAGCCTTATTCAGGATTTGCTCTATGCGCATGATGTACATGAATTTTCTGAATTTTACTGCGCTGGGGCACGCAGCACAACGCCCCCGCTTTTCAGCATTGATGCCCGCTGGCAGTTCCCATGGCGCAGCACGCTCTTCATCGTGGGGCTCATCATCTTTGTGTTGCTCTTCATGATTTCCGAGTTTTGGGCACGCGAGGCCTTGCACAACGTCAAGCTCTTCCTCGGGGCGGTCGTTGTCGGCAGTATTGCTGTGCCACTGGGCTTGATTTCCTTCTTTGCCGAGATGAACCTATGGCGTAACATCTCGTGGCTGCGCATCTGTTCGCTCAGCGCCTTGGGGGGGCTGCTGGCCCTCATCCTCTCCCTCATTCTCTTCTTCTTTAACATCAACGACTCCATTTTCAACGCTGGTTTTATTGAGGAGCCCGCTAAAATCATTGCCGTCCTCCTCATCGCAGGGCACAGGGGTCGCAATGGTTACATCCTCAACGGGATGCTCTTAGGAGCTGCCGTTGGTGCTGGTTTTGCGATTTTTGAAAGCTTGGGCTACGCCTACGAGTCACTCTTCGTCCAAACAGGCAATAACACCATCACCATCGACCATCAAAACGCGTTGAGCGTCATGGCAGCTCGTTCAATCTTCTGCCTGACGGCAGGGCACATCACATGGACATCCATCACCTGTGCCGCCCTGTGGGCAAGCATGCGACAACAATCGCTCTGGAAGGCATTCATCCACCCGATTTTCCTCATCTGCCTCATTGCATCAGCCCTTATCCATGGCTCATGGAATATCGTTGCCAGCGAGGGGGACCTCTACCGATACGCCCCATTTTTCGGACTTTTTACTTGGAGTATTGTCGCCCTCTTTTACCACATGGGCATCAAGCAAATCCGCAACAAGCAGATGCTTTGGATGAGCGAGGAATCCCAGCGCCCCCTCTTCACCATCAGCGGGGATGACGACACCTACCAAGAGCCCATCAACGCGCTGCAATTGATGGAAAAGGTCGAAAGTGCCGAGCTCACCGAACGTGAATACTGCCTCTGTGGGGAAGAATTTCCCCATCGCATCCAGCTGCGACACCTCTTCTTCATCCGCGCCCTGCGCCGTGGGCGCGAAGCGATGAATTGGTACCAAATGCCCCCTGCCCTTTGGTTCCGCCTCGCGCAACTGCTGGGTCTTGCCACCATGATTGGCTTAGCCGCTTCCCCTTACTATGTGGTGCTGGGCATTTCGACTTACATTTTCTGCTCCAGCCTCCTTTTCCTGCTGATGCTGCGCATCACCTTGAACATTTGGGAGAAGGTTCAATCCAATCCCAACAACCATCACGATGAGCTGCGAATGCCTGCGCAGGGTGCGAGCCTTTGGCTCAAATTCCTCATCCCCATCTACCAAATTTACTGGGGTTACGTGCTTTGGGTTCGCCTGATTTACTTCATCAACAAATCCCGCCAAGGGCGCATGCGCATCCCCCTCTGGATTCCAAGACTCTACTGGACGACCTTCTGCCTCGCCATTGCCCTGTGCCTTGTCGTCATGCTGTGGGAAGCCCACGCCTTCGTCCTTTACGCACTCTGCCTCATCGTCCTCTACCCTATCAGCGCCTACCTGATGAGCATGGTCCTCATGAGTGCCGAGAAAGGGAAATAAGCCCCATCCAGATGGAACACTTAACACTACACACAGGGGAAATTCTTCGACCCGACAATTTGATGGCATGGCGCGATGCCCCCGAGCAAGAAGCAGCGGAGTGCCGAGCCGAACTGGCTGACTTCCTGCAAGAGTGGTGGAATGATTCAGCGGACATGCTGCTGCACAGTTCCGGCAGCACCGGAGAACCCAAGGCCTTTTACGCCAAGAAGCAGCACATGCGCGCCAGCGCCCTGCGCAGCTGCCAATACCTTCAACTGCAGGTGGGGCAAAGCGTCCTGCTGCGGCTCCCCCTACCCTACATCGCTGCCAAGATAATGCTTGTACGCTGCCTTGTCGGGGGATTAGTACTTTGCCTGCGCCAAGCAAGCTCCCACATTTGGGAGGGCTTAGACCCGACGATGCAGGTCGATTTTGCCCCCCTTGTCAGCATTCAAGTCGCGCAGGGCACGGAGGCGGAGCTCGCACGCATCGGCACTATTTTGCTGGGTGGCGGCATGGTTCCCGAGGCCGTGGAACAAAAGCTCGCCCACCATCGGGGACGCGTCTACGCCTCCTACGGCATGACGGAAACGCTCTCCCACATTGCCCTCAGGCGCATGAATGGCAGTCAAGCTAGCTGCGCTTACACGCCGCTGCCCGATGTCAGCCTTGCGCAGGATGAATGGGGCTGCCTTGTCATCAGCGCGCCCTATTTGGGGATTGAGAGCATGGCGACAAACGATTTAGTCAACATCGAGCCCAGTGGCAGCTTCCGCGTCATAGGGAGGCGGGATAACATCATCAACAGCGGGGGGATTAAATTGCAGGCGGAGAAAATTGAAGAAAAGCTCCACCGCGCAACAGGGCTCCATGTGGTAGCTCTAGCCGCCCCCCACCCCCAATTAGGGCAATGCGTCGCCCTGCTTTGGGAGGGAGAGCAAGAGCTTGAACCAGAACTAAAAGAAGCCATCAAAAGCGAACTCTCCACCTACCAACGCCCCAAGTTCATTCAGCATGTTGCTAGCATCCCCCGCACCAGCAGTGGCAAGGTGGCGAGGGGACGCGCGCAAACTCTTTTGCAAGAAGTGGGCGAGAATGATTCTTCCTGCTTGAAATAAGGCGCGTTTTATGCTTAGATACTCGTCATGAGCTGCATCACGGTCTACAACAAACTTCAGGAACTCGCAACCTTTCAATCTGATGACTGGGCGGATGGCGCGGTGGTCACGCTGGGGCGTGATGAAATGACCACCTTCCCCCTGCCTGATATAGCATCCCTCTCGGGTCACCACTTGAGTATTCGTAAATTGGCTGGCGATTTTTACATTCGTGATGAACAGTCCAGCAATGGTACCACAGCCGATGGCGTGCCCATGACCCACGCCTTGCGCATGCACGCCAATGTGACCTATCAAGCAGGTCCGCTGAGCATCTATTTGGAGAATGCACCTGCCACACAAGCCAATCCATGGGAAAATGCCGACTCCGTCTTCCCCGAAGCCCACCGATTTGCGCTCACGCCAGCAGAACCAGCACCAGCACATGCTGAAGCCTATGTGGAACCAGCACTAGTTGAGGAAGCACCTCCAGTCGTGGAAGATGATTTTGTTGACCTTGAAGCCATGGCTGCCCGTAAACAGGCACAGGCACAACAAGCCGCTTGCACCCCCGAGCCAGCTTACACTCCAGAGCCAGCTTACACCCCAGAGCCAGCTTACACCCCAGAGCCAGCTTAC
>JAWXTZ010000127.1:0-5552 GCA_044433085.1 Akkermansia sp. | reverse complement strand
TGCTTATTGCGGGCGTTGGCGCGTCTAATGATGGTGCGGATACGCGTTTGCATCATTGGCACATCAGCTCTCATGAAGGTGTGCATGGACACGGTTTCCGTTCGTGGCTGGACGAAGTGAACCTCGATGCTTTCCAGTTGGGGGTACATTTCCAGCACGCCAAGGGCGTAGGCGCATCCTTGAGCGTTAGTTGCAGCTGGCTCGACTGGGTTGCGTCCGAACTTCCAGTCCATCATGAGCCCTTTGTCGCCTGAGATGGCCACGAAATCAGCCGTGCCAAAGGTGAGCCCACCGTCAATCTCCAGCTTGAGCTCGTTGTAGCACTCAGCATCAGGAAAGCGGGTGAGTTCGCCATCACGGTAGTCTCGACAGAGACCACAGAGGAAGGCTTGTTCGTCTGTCAGGTCGGTAAAGTCATCGTTCTCGACAGCTTCGTGGAGCATGGTACCTTCCTCTGCTGCGGGGCTTGTACCACCGCGATTGACGAAGGCGGGACAGATTTCTTTGGTGCCCAGTGCGCTTGGCGAATGGCGGGCGTGTTTTGGTTTCTTTTTCATTTCTAGTGTTTACTTGATGGGGAAAGGGCTTAAGTCACCGTCATTGAGCAAGTCGATGTGAGCTAGCTTTTGGGCACAAATCTTGGCGGTATGCTCTTCACAGGTACCTGCTGCGAAGATGATTTTCTGGATGCTGGTTGCACCACCAGCTCGATGCACGCGACCGAGAGCTTGGCGAAGCTCCGCAGCTGAAAAGCTAGGTGAAATGAGGCTCAGGCGTGGGCGTTGTCCACTAGGGTCATGAAGGCTCACGCCAACGCCTCCTGCTTGAATGTTGGCGACGATGCAATGCGTCTCATTTCGCTGAAAGGAAGAAATGGATGCAGCGCGATCAGACTCGGATTGACCGCCACGGATGACAGCATTACAGTCAAGCTGCTCGCAGAGAGCTTCAAGGGTGGCGTTGAAATTGACGAGCAGGACAACGCTCATGCCTTCCTGCATGGCATTCTTGGCGAGTTCCACCATGGCTCCGACCTTGTAGAGCTCGACTGCTTGACGCGCCCGAAGGAGGATGGTGACGTGAGATGCTTTCTTGGCATCCAAGCTATCAGCAAGCTGGCGCAGCTGCTCTGTATCACCTGTGCATTCAGCAGCCTTGAGCTCGCGCTTCATCTTGTTGTAGATGCCTTGGATGGTGCGAGCCTTGCCTGTCTCGATAGCAGTAGCCTCTACTAGAGTACTTGGGAAGTCCTCAATCTCGCTGATGCGCATGCGGCTTCCTTTGAGCGGGAAGATGGCTTGGTGGATAGCGTTGAGGTGTTCAAAGCCGCCTCGGAACTCCATCCCAAAGAGACCTTCCTTCACGCCATGCTTACGGCACCAAATCCAGTAGTCCGAGAGCATGTGTAAGCCTAGGGTGAAACCAATGGAGCGCATCTCTAAGGGGCTGGAGGCGGCAGTAGCGGAGCACAGGAGGATTCGATGGTGCTGACGACGAGCTGCGATGAGCATCTTGGAGTTCAGGGAATCACGACCACGGCAATTCTGGGCTTCATCGAAGATGATGAGAGCATCATCTGGCAAGTTCCAGATGAAAATCCCCCCATTACGACGGCAAATAGCTTGCTTGCCTTTGCGAAGGAGCTCGTAGTTGATGACTTGGATAGGTTGGACACCGAAGCCCTCGGCTACAGCTTGCCATGATGGCACTGTAGCCTTAGTGGTTACGATAACGATAGGGCAAGCTAAGCGGGCTGCAACGTGGCAAGCCACGTAAGTTTTTCCCGTACCTGGTTCGCTGGCATCGAGGGCTACCCGCTTTGAAAGGATAGCTTGCTCGATGCGCTCTGCGTGGGCTGTTTGAAAAGGAAGTAGGTTCATGTAAGATTTATCTCTCTACTTACATATGCCCATTTCAGGATGACCGAGTGCCACATTTTGAGATTTTTCTTCCATTTTTTTAAATTTTTTTGGATTTGTGCAAAATGAGCGGAAGTAAAATCTTCAAATTGGAGATACGCCTCGCGACTGTTCTCTTGCCGATATTGAGCCTTTTTGCAATTTCAAGATGTTCCATACCAGCCATCAAGAGCGGGACGAGCTCCCTGAGCTCAGGGGACAGCTGCGGCAAAATCGCTCGAATCAAATCTTGAGTTGTCAGCAGCATCTCATGAGCTGTTGCTTCTCGCGATTTTTCAATAAAATGGCGGAGTTCGCACTCCGCCTTGCTTGATTCTAGTGATATGAGAAAAATTTGTTTTGTTGTCCGCCTACTAATGATTTTCAATGAGATTCTTGCAAAGCAAGTTCGTAAGAACCGCCCCAATGAATCATCTCGACCATCACTCCCGCTGTATTTTTTAGCAATGAGATTAGGTGCCGCATCTATCATCTGTGAGTAGATATCATCCAGTAAACAGAGGTCGGTCACATGGTGACGAGCACGGATATAGTTGAGGGTATGTTCAGCGTTTTTCTTAATTTCAGACCAATGTTGTTTTGCGATTTCATTTATATGTTTGTCCATAATTCTGTCGGGCGACAGCGGACATGGGCTCTTTTATATAAGCTCGGTTAGAAGATGCGTAATCTTCTAAATAAATGATGGGCAAAATTTGAATACACCAACAAACTGAGAGTAAAAAGAGAGCATGCCAGCCATCTTGTTTGTTTGTTAATGTTTTATATTATCTGTAGGAGAGTTCGGTCATGTAGTGGAGAGAGTGTTTGCTCTCCCCCTTAACTGATAGATAGCAGTTAGGAGGCGCGAACTGGACATTCTCCCCTCTAACAGTCATTTTTGCAACTTGTTAGAACCAAAAATTAGATTGCGATGATTTAGTGACTGCCTAGCGTAAAATAAATGGAAGAAAAATCCTAAAATGTGGCACTCGGTGTCGCAGAAATGGGCATATGTAAGTGGAGAGACAGAACTCCGCACCCATTATGACTAATACATACACACAACCGTCGGTCTGCCGTAATATCGCTCAATCCCTCATTCTTATCGCTCAAAATCACTCAGGCTGGAGTGCCTTAGAGGGTGTTTTTCATGATAATGAGGAAATCCGCGATGTTTGCAAGGAGGTACAAGAAAGGCTCGGAGAAGCAGCTCAGTTGACTCTGGTACAGGGACTTGTTCAATTCGGTGGTGACATCTCCTCAAAGGAATGCCTGCAAAAAGCAATCTTGCTCAATGCGCAACAAATTGAGGAACTGACTGAAACATGCCTCAGCCTCATTCAAGAGGAAGCCGCAGCTCAAGACGAACCCGAATCAGACGAACCCTTGCCTCAAAAACTCCAAGAGCTCCTGAAGCCGATAACTGAGTTCATGCTTGAGAACGGACTTGGCGACATCACCATCACGCGCAAGGGAAAGGAGAACTGCTAATCATGGACTCCATCATTCAAAGCTTCACTAGCCCCTTCGGGGGCTCTATCCGCAGCCTGATGATTGACGAAAAGCCTTACTTCGTAGGCAAGGATATCTGCACGGCTCTTGGTTATAAAGATACTACCAATGCCATGAAACAACATTGCAAGGGGGTGGCGAAACACCACCCCCTTTCCACCAAGGGCGGCACTCAGGAAATCCGCGTTATTGCTGAACCTGACCTCTACCGCCTTATCACGCACTCCAAGCTTGAGGCTGCGCAGCAATTTGAAGCATGGGTCTTTGAAGAGGTGCTTCCAACCATCCGAAAGTCTGGTGGCTACATCCACGCCACGCCTCAAGAGACACCTGAACAAATCATGGCTCGTGCTCTACTTGTAGCGCAGGACACGATTGAGAAGATGAAAGCCAAGCAGCTTGAAGACCGACCAAAGACCATCTTCGCTGACGCAGTTGCTGACAGCAAATGCACGTGCCTTATCGGTGAGCTCGCCAAGCTGCTCAAGCAGAATGGTGTCGATGTTGGACAGAATCGTCTATTCAGCTGGATGCGGGATAATAAGTTCCTGACCAAGAAGAATGTCCCCACCCAATATGCTATGGAGCGAGAGCTATTCCATGTCGTAGAGCGTGCCATTCTCAAACCTGACGGCTCTAGCATTCTGACACGCACCACGAAGGTTACAGGCAAGGGACAGCAGTACTTCATCAACCTCTTCTTGGGTGGAAAGGAGGCAGCCTGATATGGAGAAACAAACCGAAAAGCTTCTCACGGTCAGCGAGATTATAACCGCTCTGGCAGAGGACTTGGACACCAAGCTCAATTCATTCACAGTCGCAAGGACGGCAGATGGATTGAACTTCGTCTGTGTGACCCGAACCAACGCCATTCAGAAGACCTACAACTTCCCTGAACCTACTATTGGTAGGCTCAGGGAGCAACGCGGGCACTACCTCATCTATAACGTCACTGGTGACATTCTGGACAAGCTCATGCCCAAGAAGCAAAAGAAGGCGAAGGTAAGCAGCAAGAAATCTAAGAAGCAGGAAGGAGATAAGGCTTGAAGACCTACGCCATCGACTTTGAATGCTACTACGATAAAGAGGTCAGCATCACGACTCAAGGCTATCATCACTACCTTAGAGACCCCAAATGTGACATCTACATGGTGGCGATTTACTCTCGTGAGGCGGGATTCTCGTTCGTGGGTTCTCCCTCTGATTTGGACTGGAAGCAGTTCTCAAATGTCCATTTCGTGGCTCACAACGCAAGCTTTGATAAGGCTTGCTTTGAACGCCTTAAGGAGCTTGGCGTTGTACCTGAGTCGGTGAATCCAGCTTGGGATTGCACCGCTGACTTGGCGGCATTCCTCAGCTCAGGGCGCAGCCTTGGGGCAGCATCTGCTGAGCTGCTGAATGTGACTTTGCCAAAGACGACGCGAGACAAGATGAAGGGCAAGACTTGGCTGGATGCCTTGAATAACGGCATGGCTGATGAACTCGGGCGGTACTGTTTGAACGATGCTAAGAGCTGTTACTACCTCTGGTGTGCCTTCTCGACAGAGTGGACAGACACTGAAATTGCCTTGTCTCGTCACACGCGTGCTATGTGCCATCGCGGAGTTTTCATCGACAGAACAAAACTTCAGGAAGGACTCGAACAACTCGGTAACACCCTCGTTGAGGCGCAGCTTGAAATCCCTTGGGCGGGAGAATCGCCCCCCCTATCACCTAAGGCATTGCGCGAGGCTTGCGCTGAGGCGGGTATCCCCGCCCCTAAGAGCCTCGCAGCTGATAGCCAAGAATGCGCGGCTTGGGAGGAGCGTTACGGCTCAGAATACCCATGGGTTGATGCCATGCGCAGATACCGCAGGAGCAACACACTCCTTAAGAAACTCCAGACCTTGGAATCACGCATCCGACCTGATGGCACCTTTGCCTACGGTCTCAAGTACTTCGGAGCGCACACAGGTCGATGGTCAGGAGACGCGGGATACAACGTGCAGAACTTGCCTCGTACAGCTCAATTTGGCGTAGACCTACGCTCGATGATTATCCCGCGAGAAGGCAAGGTTTTCATCATCTCTGACCTAGGACAGATTGAGCAACGTGTTCTCAGCTGGCTTGCTGGCGATAACGCCATGATGGAACAACTCG
>JAWXTZ010000126.1:0-5602 GCA_044433085.1 Akkermansia sp. | reverse complement strand
CCCTCGCTGAGCAGACCACGCAACACCCAAAGAACCCGACTACATCGGTCAGCGCGACACGGCTATCAGCGGGGATGAACGCGCCTATAAGGAGCAAGATGAATCACAAGATACCCCCGCCATGACAGGTGCCGACAGGGATGAACTCAACACCGTGGAGCAGGACAAGCAAGATGGGGATTTGGAGTTTGATGGTCTCAAACAACAAGAGAAGCAGGAGCAGCCCCCTGCTCCGCTCGTCAGCCCAACAGCAACCGCGCCAACAAGCAGCGCACCACCACCAAGCCCCGAGCCAAGCGAGGAACCTGCCCCTGTACAAGAGCCTCAAGAGGACCCCAGCGCGAATGAGCAGAGCCACCAGCGCCCTACAGAAGAACCCATCAAAACCATCCAAGCCTTGGAGGACAGCCCCGATGGTGACATCCTCATCGACGACATCAGCTTTGAGCCAAAGGACACAGCTGCGCCAGATGCTACGCCCGAGGACACTGCTACCCCTGCGCCCGAACTCCCTGTGCAGCAGCTCGCCCCTGTCCCTCAAGCTGCGGCTGCCACCCAGCCCATCTATGACCCCATGTTCACGCCATCTGCTCAACCGGGCTTCCGTACGGAAGAGCGCAAAACCCAGCGTGCAGGGCGTTTCATCATCGGTAAGAATGCCGCCCTCAACGTCGCCTCGACCCCACTGGGTCGCTACCAAGAACTCATCTACCGACGCATTGCCTACTACTGGTACGCCATGGTGGCGGACAACTGCGGTGACATCATCCCCGGCAGCCTGACCATTCGTTTGCTTGTCAACCACAAGGGACAAATCACCAGCATGGAGCTAGTCAGCCGCAGCGGCGCGAGCATCAGCCAGCAATCCATCACCTTTGCGGCCATCCGCAAAGCCTCCATCCCACCGATGCCAAGCGATGTTCAACAGGGCATCGTCGGTGACAAACTCGACCTCCTCTACACCTTCTACTTCGACTAAACCCTCCCCCCCAAAAAAACTATGTACCAGCAAATCATCCAATTCTTCGAGGCCTGCTACCCCTTTGGCTACCCCCTCTTAATCTGCTCCATCCTAATGTTCACCGCCATCCTATTTCACTTGATGGCTCGCAACAGCGCCAAGCAAATACAAGACCTAAGCCATGCTTGGGATAAAAATAAGCTGGGCGAATACTGCCGCAGTCACAACACCCCACTGATGGATGAAGTACTCTTCATTTCCCAAAACAAGGAGCAGCCCGACAGCTACCTGCAAGAACAGGTCGAAACGCGCCTGCGCCTCTACATCGACACCCAACGCTGCGGGCTGACAACCATCAGCGTCATCACCAACATTGCCCCCATGCTCGGCATCCTTGGCACCGCATGGGGTCTGGTGGATATCTTTGGTATCTTTGGCTCGCCCGAGGCGCAAGCGGGAATTGCCATGGGCATCTCCAAAGCACTCTACACCACGATTTTTGGTCTTGCCGTGGCCGTCCCTGGCGTCATTGCACTAAGTGCCTTTGAGCGCGCTTTGGAACGCCGCGCGGCACGCATTTCCATGCTCATTGCCGCCATCCTTGCCAACCGCCAACAACTCTAAGCACCACCCGCCATGAGGATTTACCAACGCAAGCACGGCAACGAGGGGATACCCATCGTCCCCATGCTCGACATCCTAACCATCCTGCTCATTTTCTTCATCGTACAGACCGAGTTTAAGCGCCAAGTCAAGGTCCTCAACCTCGCCCTGCCCGATACGGAAAACCTAGCGGGCGATCAAGGCAACAAAGACCATGTTCTGCTAGAACTCGGGGCGGATGGTCAAGTCGCGCTTGACGGCAAACTCATCAAGATGAGCCAACTTGCCCACGCTGCTACCGAGCTCAAGAAGTCCCACCCCGAGGCCACCGTGCAAGTCTATGCAGCCAAAGGCTCCTCCATGGGGCAATTCATTGAAGCCATGGATCACCTGACCGCATCCGGCATGGATGTCGAAGAAATCCCCGTCCGAATCAACTACAAAGGAAACTAAGCATGCTCACCATCATCTCCTGCGCCAAAATGTTCCGCAAGGAAGCGCAACTCAGCCAACTCGCCCAATCGCACGACTGCACGCAAGCTCGCTTTGCGGCAACATCCCAACACATTGCCCAAGCACTGCGTGATTGCCCGATTGAAAGCCTGCAAAAGCAGCTAAAAATCAAGCCGCCTGTCGCCGAGCTGCTGCATGAGCAAATGCAGCAATTTGATATCTCTCACGGCTTACCAGCCCTGCTTGCCTACCATGGAGTCGCCTTCAAGAGCCTAGCACCCGAAGAATATAGCCCCGAAGATTGGCAGCACGCACAAGATGAACTGCGCGTCTGCTCCTTCCTCTACGGCCTACTGCGCCCGCTGGATGCCATCAGCAACTATAGGTTGGAGGGTAGCTTCAAACTGGGTGAAGCCAAGGGGGATACCATCTTCAACTACTGGAAGAACACCCTGACCGACAGTTTGATTGCCGATGCCCAAGCGCAGGGCGGCATCCTTTGCATGCTGGCGAGCAAGGAGATGCAAAACCTCTTTGACTGGAAGCGCGTCAATGAAGAACTGACCGTCATCACCCCCGACTTCCTGATTGAAGAAAAGGGCAAGCGTCGCGTCTGCTCCGTACGCAGTAAACAGGCACGCGGAACCATGGCAAGCCACATCCTGCGCCACCGCTGGACAAGTGCGCAACAAATCAAAACATTTGCCGAGGATGGCTACATCCTCGCCGAAGAGTCGGACAACAAACTGCTCTTCGTCAAAAATATCGACTAAGATGCAAAAGAGATTCAGCCTACGGGCGCGCGCACGCAGCTTTGGCTACGCCTTTCAAGGCTTAGCCACCCTGCTGCGGGAGGAGCCTAACGCGCGCATCCATCTCTTTTTTGCGATGCTTGCCATCGCACTGGGATTGCTTCTGCAAATCGCCACCATGGAATGGCTGCTTATCATCCTGTGCATCGGCATCGTCTTTGCAACAGAAGCTCTCAACACCGCGATTGAAGCCATCTGCGACCGCGTGACGACAAATCACGACCCCTTCATCAAAAAGGCCAAGGACTGCGGAGCCGCCGCCACCTTTTTAGTGGCCATGGGCTCCGCCCTCATCGGGGTGCTCATCTTCATCCCCAAGCTGTGGGCAATGGTGGTGTAATACCCACAAAAAATTGCTAGAGCTCCCCTCTAGGGAACCTCTAGCAATTGGAATTTAAGGGTCTGATACGACTTACACCTCGGCTGAATCCAAGTAACCCTTGATGCGGCTGCTGCGCGTGGGGTGTCTAAGCTTACGCAAAGCCTTGGCTTCAATCTGACGAATGCGTTCGCGCGTCACGTTGAACTGGCGACCCACTTCTTCCAGTGTGCGTGGGTTACCATCCTTCAGACCGAAGCGTTGCTCAATGACGGAACGCTCACGATCATTCAAGGTACCAAGCACGCCACCGAGCTTATCGCGCAAGGAGGCAAAAGAAGCACCCTCCATAGGGTTTTCCGCACTCTTGTCTTCAAGGAAGTCACCGAAGGACGTATCATCCGAGTCACCGACAGGTTGCTGCATGGAGATGGGCTGTTGTGCCATTTTCAGCACACTGCGAACACGCTCGACAGGCATACCACATTCGACAGAAATTTCATCAGGCGTGGGTTCACGACCAAAGTCTTGGACCAGCTTCTTCTGAACACGCATCAACTTGTTGATGGTTTCAATCATGTGAACAGGGATGCGAATGGTACGTGCTTGGTCGGCGATAGAACGCGTAATCGCTTGACGAATCCACCACGTGGCATAGGTAGAGAACTTATAACCACGGCGGTATTCAAACTTTTCAACCGCCTTCATCAAGCCCATATTTCCCTCCTGAATCAAGTCGAGGAAGGCCAGACCACGGTTCGTGTACTTCTTAGCGATGGAGATAACGAGACGCAAGTTGGCTTCAATCATTTCACGCTTGGCCTTTTGCGCTTCGTTCATGCTGTCCATCATCTTCTTGTATTCGTCAAGAAACTCATCTACAGGCATCCACAGCTCCATTTCCAGTTCCTCAAGTGTATCCAAAGCCACCTTGTTTTCTGGGTCGATGGTCAGTTGATGATTTGCCTTGATGATGCGCTTGTAATTTTCTTTAATAGCGGCAACAAAATCTTCATAAACCTTGCTCTTGAAGGAGTAATCACCATAAAGAGCAACCAGAGTTTGCAGGCGTTCGTTAAAATCTTCTTGATACAGTGCAACCGACTTACGGCGGCGGCGCGCCTGACGAAGGCGCACATAGGCGGCACGAGCTTCTTCATGTTGCTCGAATGTCTTGACCTTCAAGCTTTGCAAGCTGGCGAAGTATTGTTTACGATGCTCGATATTCTTCTCGATGACCACGCGATCAAAACGCTCTTGGTTGCGAATCACCTTATCCGCGGTATCCAAATAATACATGGCCACAGAGCCAAAACGGTTCATGCTCGTTTGCAGCTCATCTTCGGCACGCTCAATGTTTTTGGAGATGGTGATTTCCTGATCTTGCTTCAGCAAATCCTTTTGACCCATTTGCTTGAGGTACATGCGAACCGGGTCATCCAAGATGTCAATCTTGGCTTCCATCTTTTCCGCTTCATTCTCATCCCCCGTACCAACGAGGCGTTGACGGTCGGAATAGCTATCGACGTCAGAGGCATCAATAATATCAAATTGCATGCCACCGCGAAGACGCTCAATCAGCTCCTCGTAAATAGCTGGGTCAATCACCCCGCTGGGCAGCACCTCGTTAATGTCTTCATAGGTCAAGTAACCTTGCTCACCACCCAAGAGGATGAGGGCGCGGAATTTCTCTTGAACCACGGGACTATCAAGAAGATTGGTAGAATCACCACTCTTCGCCTTCTCCATCAACTCATCGGAGGAGATGGGGGCAATTTGAGTCACATCATCACGCACTTCAATACCAATGCTGTGCAGACGCTCAAAGAGGGTTTCTTGGTCGCCATCCTCAAAGCTATCTGTAGGCAGCGAATTAAAAATATCATCGTGCAAGACGTAGCCACCATTGGCCTTAGCCAAGGTATACAAGCTCTTAAATGCAGCTTGTAAGGTCTTATCATCGGGGAAGAAATCTTGCAACTCACGCGATGTAATGCGCGGGATTTTGAAGGCAGGAGCCTTCTTGGCTGGCTTCTTTTCTTCAACAGTCGTTTTTTTGGCGGGACTTGTCTCGGCCTTTTTCGTTACTGAACTCGTCTTGCTTGGACTAGCAGGAGTTTTTTTCTCAACGCTTGATTTTTTTGCAACAGACTTAGTTGCGGGCGCATCATCACTTTTAGCTTTCGTTTTTTTAGGCGTAGACATGGTATTAGAAAAAATGTGGACAGAATCCACCTCTTAAGCGCATTGTCAAGTTTTTCGACAAAACGCAGTGGTTTCTTTTATCATAACGCAAGCAAACTGTCAACCAATTTCTAAAAAATGACATAATTAATGTTACTATTCACGGCTGGGTGCAGGTAATTGACCGAAAGGTATCGGTTAATAACGATAAATTGATGCAGAGCTCCCCATCTGCATTATCGAATACAGCTCTGCTATGCGAATATTTCA
>JAWXTZ010000125.1:0-5723 GCA_044433085.1 Akkermansia sp. | reverse complement strand
CTGAAATATTCGCATAGCAGAGCTGTATTCGATAATGCAGATGGGGAGCTCTGCATCAATTTATCGTTATTAACCGATACCTTTCGGTCAATTACCTGCACCCAGCCGTGAATAGTAACAAAAAATCATCTTTTGCTAGGATTTTTGCTTGACCTTTGCTGCAATGATGCCTCTTTTAGCTTGATTCTAGCAAAAAAAAGGTTAAAATCTCTCGGGGGACATGTCGCGTTTACTCATTTGCACCAGATTGATTGTTTTTTGGCGCAAATATCCGCTTTGCTGGGATAGACCGATTTAGCTCCCTTAGTCAAAGCCTTTAGCAAGAGGCTTTTTCCCCATATATCATATTATGACAGAACATCATACGCAAGGCAGACAGGGACAAGGCTCCCGCCGCCGCAAGAACTATAACAGGCATTCCCGCCGCCCGCGCGTGCCACGCGAGGAAGTCAAGGCTCCTAAGTTGACTTTCTTCCAACGCTTGTTGGGCTTCTTTGGCTTTGGACCTAAGAAGGATGCCAATAAGAATGCTAAGAACGGACGCAATCAGCGTTCCGAACAAAAGAATCAGCAAGATCGCAACCCACGCAACAAGAAGCAAGCTGGAGGCAAGGGCAAGACAGGAGTGCGCGAGCGCATCCCATCCACCCCACCAACGCGCAACTCTCGCTTGCATGTGGGCAACCTCTCCTACGAGGCAACAGAATCAGAGCTTGAAGAACTCTTCAAGGGCTTTGGTGCCGTCAAGAACGTGACGGTTATCTACAACCGTCGCACTTATAAGAGCAAGGGCTACGCATTTGTTGAAATGCGCTACATGGAAGACGCCTGCAAGGCTGCCGAAGTCCTGCACGGACAACCCTTCATGGGTCGCGAGCTCATGGTGAGTGCCGCTGACGACAAGCGCATCGAAGAAGAGAAAGCAGCTGAAGCTGCCGAAAACAACGCGGTCGAGCAAGAAGTGGTCATCAAGGCTGCTGAAACACCAGCAGAAGAAAAGCAAGAAGCTTAATCTCCATTCGTATCTTTTCAAACAGCAAGTTTTCTTCGGAGAGCTTGCTGTTTTTGATTATAGCCATTCGCCCTGTCAGAATCGTTGGGCATCTTTTTTGCTAATGCCTCGCATGTTGATATATCTCGTTAGCAGTAAGCGGGAGTCGCGGTGCCCCATCGACAGTTGAAGTAGGGGTAAATTTTTGTACATTTTCGCGTGATAGCTTGCATAGCTATGCCTTAAGACGTCGGGAACCCAAGTCGTAAATCCTGCCGCTTCACGTAAATATTGCCACCGTGACTTCCATCCCTTTGGGCAAATAGCGCCTTCATCTTGACAATGCTTAAGTAATTGAAGCAAAGGTTTGATGATGGGGATATGTCGCCCCCCGCCAGTCTTGGTGTGGCGTGGGGCTAAACAAAGCATTCCTTCTTCCCAGTCGATATCTCTCCAAGATAAGCGTTTTATTTCATCTGGTCGAACGCCAGTATAAAGCATCAAGCTAAGGGCCGGAAAGCAATCACGATGGACTTTGAGTCGTGCTGTCGTGAGTAAGGATTTGATTTCGTGAATGCTCAAGGGGGTAATGGTGCGTTCGTAGAGTGTTTTGGTAGGCACGCATTTAACGGGGTTATCTTTGCACCACCCATGTTTGTAGGCAAGGGTGTAAACGCCCGACAGATTAGCGCGGGCTTTCATAAAGCGTGAGGGGGAGTGCGCATAGGCTTTGTTCAGTATTCTTGACCATTCCGCGCAGGTGATGCTGCGAATAGATTGTTCGCTGAGACCTTGCTCGCAGCTCATCAGCGTATTCATCGTTTGACGAATATCTTGAATTGTTCTTTTAGAGCGATGGCTTTTGAGCTGAAGGGTCATGTCGACCGCCTTAGCGAAACTAATAGATTGTTCTTCTTCTTGAAGGGCTGCCACACCGAGCCTAATCATCTGTCGTATCCTAGGTAAATCAGATGGACCCTCTAGTGATTCAAGAATCTCGAGACAAATCCTAGCAGCATCGATTATTGAAAAATTCGTTTGTTTCAGTAATTCGGTAGCTATGGAAGACTGGTTGTCAAATGCGCTACCCTCTGGAAAAATCTCTAATACGTTTTTTCAGTACTTATTTCACGAATTACCCCTGCCTGATTGTTTGATTTGCGCGCCCCTAAGGTTAAGAAATTGAGCAATTTATTCTCTAACTGGTAGGTTTTTTGGGAGATGTGTATTGAATGTCGAACGATGATGATAAATTGCTAATAGACTAAGCTCTTTATCGTTGTGTCGGTAGGCTAGCTCTGTGAATGTGCATTTCGATGTCATGACGCTTGGTGTGGGCTATCCGAAAGATGCTTTCAGCTTGTGTTTGTTGATTCCATTCACAAGCTTTGCCCCAATAATCACTTCGCCCTGTCCTGCATCGACAGGCTTCACTCTTACACTAGACAAATTCACATCAACATCTCCTAAATTATTTTCTCTTTTTCATGTCTGCGGCACTTTAGCTCAGCAGATAGGGAATCACTACAACACAAAATACAAACAATAATATGAAACTACATTTACCTTGCGCCTTGCGCGCTGCTTTATTAGCTCTATTTGTTACCGTACCTGCTGTCAAGGCTGCCGATGTTACCGTTAATGCTAACTATACAGCAACAGACTCCGTTATGGTTGGCGGCAATCTTGATATTTACGCTGAAAAAGGCAATATTACGGCCACCTATGAACAAGATTTGACGGTAACCGGCGACGTAACAGGTCGCGGTGAAAAGGGTAGCATCACAATCTTGGGTCAGAAAATTGAATTTGACTACAAGCCAACTTTAGAAGTATTGGGTAATGCGAAAGTTGACGGTTCTTACACAACGATTGGTACTACAGAAGTAGGCGGTAATTTGACCGTCGGTGGAGCCGTTGAAACAAGCGGTTCTGCAACGGTAGGCGGCAACTTGACTGTTGATGGTGAGGTGAAGCTGTCAGGTTTACTGAGTTCTACGACTGTTACGGGTGAGGCCAATCTCGGTTCCCTCTCTGTTACAGCAGGCACCGTCACGATGAAGGATGCGCTGGTCGCTGGCGCTACAAGTGTTGCGGGTGGCTCTCTCACGGTTGACAAAACCGCTGCTTTAGACTCGCTTACCATTACAGGTGCAAACGCCACCATGAACGATAATCTGAATGTTGATGGTACTGTTACGGTTATTGGTGCAGACCTCCCGATTATCGGTGTCGTGGGTAGTCTTGCAGCCAATGGCGAGGACGTGAGCATGGGCGATTTGTTGGTGATGGGCGGTACTGTTAATGTAGCACAGGCCGAGACTGTTCAAATTGATCGTAATGCCACTATTGTTGCTGGTACCGTTAATGCAGCTAAATCCGAAGTGAAGACCGACGGCTCCTTGACGCTGGGTCTTGGTGCTACCATCAATTCTGCTGACACCACGGTTGGTGGTGATGCCCTTGTTGCCGTAGGTTCTCAATTAAACGCTACAGGCGATGTAAGCATTGATGGTTCCCTGACCTCCCTTGGTACAAGTGAAGCTGCTACAGACGCTATTAAAGGACTGCTTGAAAGCGATCTCATCCCTGAAGGTCTTATTAGCGATGAACTGCTTGATAGGGTCATCGGCTTTGTTAGCGGTGATAAGGAAACAAAGATTAGCGCAGAAGGTGACTTGAAGGTAGGTGGATCCACCACCCTTGCCATGGACACCAAGGTTGAAGTGGGTGGTAACGCCACCTTGGGTGCAGAAGATGGAAGCAGTGCTACACTCGTCGCCCTTGGCTCCTCCGTCGATGTCGCAGGCGACACCACCGTCAACGGTTCCTTGACCGTCACGGGTATGCCTGAGGTCTCGGGTCTTCTTGATGCGGCAGGCGCTCTCATTGGTTCTGATGTGCTCGACGGTATTGTTGATTCTCTCGGTAGTGCAGAAGACAATGCCTCCTCCTTGAAGACAGGTGAATCCCTGACCGTGAATGGTGATACAACGGTTGCTTTCGGCTCCTCTGTCGAAGCTGCTGATGCAACACTCAATGGCAATGTCATCCTTGGCATTGACTCCAGCTTGACCACCACAGGTGCTGTTGACGCAGACGGTAATGTCCTTAGCGAAGGTGACACCACCATCAATGGTTCCCTCCTTGTAACAGGTGCTCCTTTAATTGATGGCGAACTTGTTGATCTTGCAGTTGACGTCGCTGAAAAGTTGATTGGTGATGACGCTCTCGATGGTCTTAGCGACTTGATTGGCACCGACATCATCGGTGATGCTCTCGGTCTTGTTAGCGCGACAGAGCCATCTGGCTCCAGCGTGACCAGTGCTGGTAAGTTGACCGTCACGGGTACGACTAATGTTTTGATGAACTCCACCATTGCTGCGGCTAGTGGTGAATTTGGTGGTACCGTCAATGTCATCGGTATGCCAAGCATCTCCACCGATGGTTTGGACGCAGACCAAATCATGGCCTTGACCGATGAAATCGCTGCTGGTGACTACGCCGCTATCGAAGACCTTGTTGACGCACTGGGTGCTGTCAATGTCGATGTTGACATGGCTGCAGGTGCTGCAAGCATGACTGTTGCTGGTGATGTTGTCATCAACAAGGGCGACATGAATGTTGCCTTGAGCTCCACCGTGCAAGCTGGTAGCTTAGAACTTAAGGATGGTAACTTGAACGCCCTTGTGGACGCTGATGTTACTGTTACAAACGGCTTGACCGTTGGTGGTGACATCGTTGGTGCGCTGCAATCCGAAATCGTTGCTGGTGCCAATGTTGCCGTTGGTGGCAATGTATTCATCAACACCGATAGCACCCTCATCGCAGGCAATGACCTGAAGGTTGAAGGCGGCTTGGCATCCAACACGATGGGTGAAGTCATCGTTGGTAATGACATGACGGTTGAAGGCGACATGGAAGTCATCCTCGGTTCCGTTGACGTTGAAGGCGACGCTGTCGTAGGTGGCGACTTGAACTCTGTTGGTATTGGTGCCACGATTATTGGCGGCGACTTGACCGTCGGTGGTGACACAACGGTAACAGGCATCTTCCAAGCTGGTACCGTTACAGGTACTGTCAATGCCCAAATCGACAAGGCCAATGAACTGATTGACAAGCTCAACGACCTTGTTGGTGAAGACTACGCTATTCTTGGTGATGACCCCATCCCCAACATTACAGACGAATCTCTTGAAATTGCATCCTTGCAAGTCAATGGTAGCACCACAAAACTGGAAGGTAACTTGGATGTAACAGGCCTGACCCTGATTCTTGGTGACCAAACAATCGAAGTTGCTAAGGACATGTCCTCCGACGCCATCTTGAACGGTGGTGGTACTTTGGACGTGGAAGGTGACCTCGACACCAGTGTTGCCGTCCTTCAAGGCGGGGAAACAACAGCCGCATCCATGTCCAATGCCAATGCCCAAGTCATCATGACTGGTGGCAAGCTCGACATCGCAGGTGATTCCAACTTGGATTACCTCCACGTGGTTGCTGGTGACGCCGAATTCGGCAGCCTGAGCAACAGCAATGCTGATGTTGATATGGCTGGTGGTACATTGAATGTAACTGGTGACGCTGCAATCGAATCTCTCGACATGCTCGGTGGTGAAGCTACTCTCGGCAGCATGAGCAACACAAACGCTACTGTCGATATGAACAAGAGCACACTCACCGTTGAAGGTGATTCTGCCCTCGCTTCCCTCGACATGACCCGCAGTAATGC
>JAWXTZ010000124.1:0-5760 GCA_044433085.1 Akkermansia sp. | reverse complement strand
CCCACCTCACCATGGTCACCATCACCATCATTAAGTTTTTATTTAGTCCTTTGTTATCATGAAAATATCCACCGTTTCTCTGTTAAGTGTTCTTATTCTAGCCGCAGCGTCTCAAGCCGCCGTGGTGTCTTTGCCAAAGCTTCCTACCGTCAGTAAGCCAGTCATCGAAAAGCCTTCGATTGAAGTGAAGAAGCCAGTTATCGAAAAGCCTTCGGTTGAGGTGAAGAAGCCAGTCATCGAAAAGCCTTCGATTGAGGTGAAGAAGCCAGTTATCGAAAAGCCTTCGGTTGAGGTGAAGAAGCCAGTTATCGAAAAGCCTTCGATTGAGGTGAAGAAGCCTAGCATCACGGCTCCGAAACTTTCTTTTTAAAAAAAGACACATTTTAAAATAAATCTTTTGATTCAGACGCCTCATAAGTGAAGTTACACGATGTTCTTCATTCAAGAATCATAAATCCCCCCCCATTTTCTTATGAAAAATTTATTCCTCAGTGTTGTTGCCGTGGCCGTGGCTGTGGTAGGCGTCTCGAAGAGTGAAGCCGCGGTTTACGTTGGTGTTGGTGTCGGTCCTGCCGTTTATCCACCCGTTGTCGCACCGGCTTATCCTTATTATAGCTACCCCTATTACGGTCGTCCCTATTACGGTCGCCCTTATTATGGACGTCCTTATTATGGTCGCCCTTGTCCACCACCCCGTCCTTGCGGACCTCATTATCATGGCGGTGGACGCCCCGGTGGCGGTGGTCATCATGGTGGCGGTGGTCATCACGGTGGCGGTGGTCACCATGGTGGTGGACGTCGCTAAGCTTGAAGTTACATTCACAATAAAAAGCCCACATTCCAAGGGATGCGGGCTTTCTGTTGTGAATGCTTGTTGATTATGGGATTAGAGCTTGCTGATGGTGTTGCGCAAGATGGTCAGGCCCTCCATCAGGGTTTCTTCCGATACCGTTAGTGAGGGGATGAGGCGCTGGGTATCTGTTCCTGCTGGGCAGGTGAGTAGTCCCGCTTCCAGACAGAGTTTGCAGAGGTAGCCAGCGGCAGTGCTTCCTTCGGGGGTGTTCATCAGCTCTGGATTGAGCCCGACACCGCGCAGAAGTCCGAGCCCGCGAACGCATGTGACTTGTGGGAGCCCCCAGCTCATGACTTCTTGCTCAATCATGGCACCAAGCTTTGCCGCGCGCTTGTCGAGTTGCTGGGCGACCATTTCCTTGACGACGGCAAGGGCGGCGGTGCAGGCAAGGGGGGTGCCACCAAAGGTGGAGCCGTGGGAGCCTGCTTCCATGATGGAGCTAAGGGCGCTGCCTTGCTCATCAATCGCTCGGTCGCTGATAAAGAAGCAACCCATGGGGAAGCCACCGGCCATGCCCTTGGCGCAGGAGATGAGGTCGGGCTGAAGGTCTGGGCAAATAGCTTGCCAGCCCATCATGCTACCACAGCGGGCAAAGCCACATTGGACTTCATCTATCATGAGAAGCAAATCGTGCTGCTTGCAGATGCTTTCCACCTCATGGAGGAATGTTGCTTGGGCAGGGTTGACGCCGCCCTCTCCTTGAATGGCTTCGAGCAGGATGCCACAGGTTTGTGGGCCGATGGCGGCACGCAGGGCACTGCTATCGTTAAAATCGACGTAGCGGAATCCTGTGAGAAGGGGGTCAAATTCAATTTGGATTTTGGCTTGTCCCGTGGCCGCCATGGCACCCAGTGTGCGACCGTGGAAGCTTTTATTGAAGGTGATGATTTCGTAGCGTGGGCTGCCGTCGGCCTGTGGGTGGCGGTGACCGTAGCGACGGGCTACTTTGATGATGCCTTCATTGGCCTCGGCACCCGAGTTGCAGAAGAAGATTTTACCGTCGATGCCAATGATGTTTTTGACGATGAGTTCGGCTAACTCCTCCTGTTGGGGGATGCCGTAAAGGTTGGAGCAGTGCATCAAGCGCGCGGCTTGTTCGCTGATGGCCTTGACGAGGCTTGGGTGGCAGTGACCTAAGCTACAAGTAGCAATACCTGCACAGAAGTCAACATAGCGTTTGCCCTGATCGTCGAAGAGGTAGGAACCTTCGCCTTTGACTAGCGAGATGGGGAAGCGGGCATATGTGGGTAGTACAAAACTCATAGAGGGAATGTACTCCCTTCCACCCTTTCTGTCAATTCTTTTGATGACGCAAGTTGTTTTAGCGGTTATGCTACATGATGTGTAAGGAGTTCTGCATGATACGATGCTTGCTGTTTTTTTGTGGCTTTTGTTAATCTTCTTGACACTTGTGTTTTTTTGCGATAGCCTACAAGAAATCCGTCAGAAAATTCACCATAAAAGAACACATGAAAATCCTCCATATCCTACCTGGTTTGAGCTCTGGCGGCATTGAGCAGGTTGTGCTGGAACTGTGTGGGGGATTTAATCGACCTGATGATGATGTTACGGTTATCTCTTCTGGCGGTCGCATGGTTGCTGACATTGAAGCCGCAGGAGCGCGTCACATCACCTTGCCTGTGCGTAAAAAGACACCCCGATCTATTGTTGGTCTTTTGGGGATTGCGGCTTTATTGAGGAAGGAAAAGTTTGATATTGTTCACACGCACGCCATTTATCCTACTTGGCTGACGCATTTAGCGCTTAAGTTGGTACCTAAGAAATGCCGTCCGATTTTTGTTCGTACCTTTCATTCACTCTATGCCCCTAACTGCTACACCTCAATCATGACGAGGGGGCAAGTTGTTATTGCCGTTTCTCACTACGGGAAGCAATACATGATTGAATCTTATCCGAATGTTCAGCCCGAGCAAATTTCTGTTATCTCCAATTCCATTGATCCGAAGGAGTTTTGTTGCGACTATCATCCCAGCGAGGAATGGAAGAAGCAGTGGCTTGCTGATTTTCCTAAATTTGTCGGCAAGTTTGTCATCTGCTTGCCAGGTCGCGTCGCGCGGTACAAGGGCTGCATTCATTTGGTTGAAGTCGTTGACCGCTTGAAGAAAAAGGGGATTCCTGCCCATGGTATTTTTGTTGGCGAGACGAAGCGTCGGAAACTTTCTTATAAAAAACGCGTGCTAGCCAGAATTGCCGAATTGGGCTTAGGTGATAGCATCTCATGGTTGGGCTTGCGGTCTGACGTTCGCGATATTTTTGTGAGTGTGGATGCTGTTTTATCCTTATCGATTAAACAAGAGGTGTTTGGAAAGACTTGCATGGAGGCTTTGGCCTTGGGTTGCCCCTTTGCCGGCTATCAGCATGGTGGTATTGGGGAACAGCTTGAGCAGGTTATGCCCGAGGGGCGCTGCCGTAATTTTGATATTGATCACATGGTGGAAATCTTGGAAAAGTGGTATCATCATCCTGTCAAGCCCTCTCGCGAAATCCCAACTGTTTACTTGCGAGATACGATGATTGAGGCTCATCGTCAGCTCTACCAAAAGGTGCTTGATGAGCAGAACGCTGCATCTGATTCATCCCATTGATTGACTGATTGCTGCGCCTAACAAAAAAAACTGGAATTTCTGATTGCCAGCCTGTCTATTATATGGTAAAAAAGAGCCAATGGAAAAAACGCTCTTTCAACGCATCGCTGATAAGGAAATCCCCTGTAGCCTCGTTTATGAGGATGATTTCTGTGTTGCCTTTCGCGATATTGCACCAGCTGCTCCGACCCACATTTTACTTGTTCCCCGCAAGCCCATTCCCAGCATTGAGTGTGCCGCTGCGGAGGATGCCGAACTCTTGGCTCATTTGATGCTTAAGATTGGTGATATTGCACGTGAACAAGGCATGGTTGAGGCGGGCTTTCGCACGGTAATCAACTCGGGCAGCGATGGTGGGCAGACCGTCCCTCATTTGCACATTCACCTGCTTGCAGGTCGCAGCTTGCAGTGGCCCCCCGGTTAGAATCGCCCTTTCACCACCCCATGTTGGATAACCCTGTCAAGCCCCCAGCCCAAGCTGTTCGTAGCTACGAATGGCTTGATTCCAGCACCCTTGAGTTGGAGCTATCGACCAATAAGTTGAGGCTCTACTTCCTCAACGCCTCCCTTGTGCGTTGCCACTACCAAAGTGGTCCTGTCTTTGATGAGATGCATAGCTACGGGGTTTCCCCCAATTTTTCGCCTGACCCAACGCCCTTGCAAGAGCGGGAGACAGCCTTGTTTTACGAGGTGAGCACGCCTAATCTGATTTTGCGCGTTCGCAAAGCAGATGCAGGCTTGGAGTTTTATGATGCGAAAACGAACTTGCTCTTGAGCCGTGATGCCGAAGGCATGGAGCATCGCAAGCATCGCGAGACTGGTAATGAGTTTGTGTGGGTGCATAAGCAGATGCCCCCGCGTGCGCACTTTTTTGGCTTAGGTGATAAGCCATGCGAGCTCAATATGCGCGGTAAGCGTTTTGAAATGTGGGGCTCTGACCATTTTAAATTCACCCCAGATAGTGACCCACTCTACAAGAGTATTCCCTTTTTCCTCTGTGCTGATGAGGGCAAGGTGCATGGTATCTTTTTTGATAACACGATGCGCTCCTACGTCGATTTTGGTAAAACTCGCCCCGATCGTTTGCTGTTTGGTGCTGATGGGGGGCACATGGATTACTACTTTATTGCGGGGCAATCGGGCTTGGAGGTGGTGCAAAATTACACGCGCTTGACGGGGCTACCCCCCATGCCACCGCTTTGGTCACTGGGCTATCAGCAGAGCCGTTGGAGCTACTACCCGCAGGAGGAGGTTGAAAAGCTGGCGGCACAGCTGCGCAAAAGGCGCATCCCTTGCGATACCATTTACATGGATATCCACCACATGAAGGGTTATCAGGCCTTCACGTGGAATCGCGATTATTTTTATAAGCCCGCGGAGATGATTGATAATTTGGAGACCAATGGCTTCAAGTGTGTCTGCATCATCAACCCTGGTATCAAAATTAACCCCGATAATTTTGTTTGGCGTAGTGGGTATGAGCGCAATGTCTTCTGTCGTCGTCATGATGGCATGTTGCTATCGGGCAATGTGTGGCCTGGTCGCTGCAACTTCCCCGACTTCACCAACCCAGAGACCCGCGACTGGTGGTCTAATCTTTTTGAACGGCAAATCGTTAAGTACAAGGTACGTGGGGTTTGGACTGACATGAATGAGCCAGTCATCTTCCCCGACAAAACCTTCCCTAATGATACGCGTCATCATTTTGATGGCTTCTCCTGCTCCCACCTCAAGGCGCACAATGTCTATGGTCAGTGTATGGCGAAGGCCACCCGCGCTGGGATGGAGCGTTTTGCCCCAACACGTCGCCCATTCGTCCTCAGCCGTTCAGGATTTGCGGGCTTGCAACGTTATGCTGCAACGTGGACGGGTGATAACTATGCGGATTGGACCAACCTCAAGATGGCCAATTTGATGATTCAACGCCTCGCGACTAGCGGGGTCTCCTTCAGTGGGTCGGACACAGGGGGCTTTTTGGGGCACCCGACGCCCGAGCTCTTCTGCCGCTGGATGCAGCTCTCTGCCTTCCAGCCCCTGTTCCGCAACCATAGCAATGGGGAATTTGGTGGGCAAGAGCCATGGTGCTTTGGTCCGCAGGTGGAAGATTATTGCCGCCGTGCCATTGAAGAGCGTTACCGCTTGCTGCCCTATTTCTACACCCAGTTTTTCCGCTATTCTAGCGAAGGGACTCCCATCATCCGCTCCCTCTTCCTCACCAATACAGCGAACACGGATACCTACTGGCGCAGTAGCGAGTTTTATGTGGGCGATTCGCTTTACGTGGTCCCTGTCCATCATGCA
>JAWXTZ010000123.1:0-5902 GCA_044433085.1 Akkermansia sp. | reverse complement strand
GTCGCATGGGATTGCCCTCTCCGATGGTCCTGAAATTGAAGATGAATGGCACTGCTTTGATGCCCTGAACACCCCCGAAGACCACCCTGCTCGCAATGAGAAGGACACCTTCTACTTTGACAGCGGCAAGTTGCTGCGCACCCAAACCAGTACGGTTCAAGCGCGCACGATGGAAAAGCAAGCCCCACCCGTGCGCATCATCTGCCCCGGTTCCGCCTTCCGCCGCGATGCCATCGACTCCACCCACCTTTCCGCCTTCAACCAAATTGAAGGGCTCTATGTGGACAAGGACGTCAGCGTTGCCGAGTTGAAGGGTACGCTGGAATACTTCCTCAAGGCGCTCTTTGGCAGCGAGACAGCCGTCCGCTTCCGCCCCCACTTCTTCCCCTTCACCGAGCCTAGTTTCGAGATTGATGTGCTGCTGCAAGCCGCAGGTCAAGCCCCCCGCTGGATTGAAATTGCAGGCTGCGGCATGGTCAACCCAGCCGTCTTTGAAAACATTGATAAGGAAACAGGTAAGAACTTGTATGCGGGCTGCACAGGCTTTGCCTTCGGCATCGGTCTGGAGCGCCTCGCCATGATTCGCTGGGGCATCCGCGACATCCGCCTGCTCATCGAAAACGACCTTCGCTTCCTCGCTCAATTCCAATAAAGCTTTCTGTCATCTAACCTAAATTACATCATTTTATGAATATTTCTCTGAATTGGCTCTCCTCCTACATCGACCTTGATGGTCTTGACACGCAGGAAATGGCAGATATGCTCACCTTCGCTGGTATCGAGGTGGAAGGCATTGTCGAAAAAGGCATCAGCACCGATAAGGTCGTCGTGGCGACCGTCATGCAAAAGACCCCTGTCGAGGGTAGCGACCACTTGAACGTCTGCATGGTAGACGCGGGCGAAGGCGAACTGCGCCAAATCGTCTGTGGTGCTCAAAACTACGTCGTGGGTGACCAAGTTCCCTGCGCGCTGCCTGGCTCCATCCTGCCCGGTGGTTTTGAAATTAAAGAGGGCAAGATGCTCGGTCAAGCAAGCCGTGGCATGCTTTGCTCCGCCTCCGAACTCGGTTTGCCCGAAGGTGAAAATGGTCTTTGGGTGCTGCCTAAGGATACGTACACCAATGGTACCCCTGTGATGGAGTTCACCAGCCGCGACACCCTCTTTGAGTTGGAGATTACCCCCAACCGCCCCGACTTGCTCAGCCACTGGGGTATGGCGCGCGAGCTTGCCGCCATCACCGGTCGCAGCCTCAAGTCGGCACCCGATGCCCTTGCCATGGACAAGCTGCAAACGGCCCCTGCAGGTGATGCCATCACCCTTTCCGCACCTGATAAGTGCCCCCTTTACACCGCGACCCGCATCAGCGGCATCAAGGTAGGTCCCTCCCCAGAATGGATGGCCGAACGCCTGCTTGCCATCGGTCTGCGCCCCATCAACAACATCGTTGATATCACCAACTACTGCCTCTTTGAACTGGGTCAACCCCTGCACGTCTTTGATGCGGCTAAGTTGACGGGTGGTCTGAATATCCGCGAAGCGGCTGAGGGTGAAAAATTCCTCAGCCTCATGGAGAAGGAATACGAACTCAATGATGCCGAGTTGCTCATCTCCGACGCTTCGGGTGCCGCCCTTGCCATGGGTGGTGTCATGGGCGGTTTGGAATCGGGCGTGACCGAAGCCACGACAGACATCGTGCTAGAAGCCGCTTGGTTTGAACGCAGCAACATCCGCTACACGAGCCGTCGCCATGCGCTGAGCTCGGACTCCAGCTACCGCTACGAACGCGGCACCTCCCCATGGAATGTGCTGCGCTGCGCTGCCCGCGCCATTGAGCTCATCCTCGAATGCGCTGGTGGTACCCTTGAGCCAACCCTCGTTGCAGGTCAAGCCCCATGTCTTGTTGATGAAAGCAAGGCCATGACCGCCACCGTGCTTGAACAGGGCACAGCCGCTAAAGTTTACTACGCCCTCGACCAAGTAGAATTGGATTGGAAGGAGCTCGACATCATGACTCAAGGCAGCATCCCCCACATGGAGGCTGCTGGCATCCTGCGCCGCCTCGGTCTCAAAGATGACCGCAAGGGTGGTGCTTGGGATTGCCCCCCATGGCGCCTCGACCTCAAGCGCAGCTGCGACTTGTTGGAGGAAATCGTGCGCGTCTACGGCTTGGACAACATCCCATCCAGCTACAAGTCCATCTACATGGAGGAGAGTGCCATCGACCGCGCCCACGACTTCCGCATGAACATGGCTCGCAAGCTGGCAGGTGCTGGTCTGTGGGAGGTGCAAACCTTCAAGCTCATTGCCGATAGCAGCATCGACCCCACGATTGCTAGCGCGGAATACTCCTTCCCCTTCAAGCCTATGATGGAGGGTGACACCATTCGTGTCTCCCTGCCTATCTCC
Organism: Akkermansia sp.; assembly: GCA_044433085.1. Taxonomy (GTDB): domain Bacteria; phylum Verrucomicrobiota; class Verrucomicrobiia; order Verrucomicrobiales; family Akkermansiaceae; genus Akkermansia. The sequence continues at coordinate 3,496 of JAWXTZ010000123.1, read as the reverse complement.
GAAGATCACTCCGTGCTTCGCCCATCCTTGGCCCCCGGTTTGCTTTCGGTTGCCGCTCGTAACATCAACCAAGGCTGTGAAAGCGTGCGCCTCTTCGAAATGGGTCGCATCTTCCGTAATACAGGTGGTGGCAAGGGTAAAGATATTGAGTTGGAAGCACTGGGCATCCTCATTGCAGGTAAGAAGAACCCTGCTAGCTGGGCTGACCCTAAGCCAGCTGATGCCAACTTTGCCGACTTGACGGCTGTGCTGGAGTTGCTGGTACCCTCTGCCGCGCTCAGCTTCCAAGTTTCCCGCCCCCGCAAGAATGCGGCCATCGGTGTTGATGTTTACATGAACGGACAAAACGTTGGTTACTTCGCCCGCCTTGGTTTGGAGGCTTGCCGCAAGCTCGGTTTGCCCCTTGATAGCTCCTACGCTGGTTTGGATATCCGCAAGATTCAACAAATTGCAACGGCTCCCTTCAAGGTTAAGGAGTTGCCTCAATTCCCTGGTTCCAGCCGCGACTCCTCCTTGGAATTGCCCATGGGTACCAAGCATGCCGACGTGGTTAAGGCCATTGTGGCCGCCAAGCAAAAGCTGCTGGTTAGCTACAGCTTGAAGGATGTCTACTGCGACCCAAGTGGCGAAAAGCTCGCCGCAGACCGCAAGGCGATGACCTACACCTTCCTGTACCGCGACGCGAAGAAGACCCTGACAGCACCCGAGGCCGATGCCGCGCACAAGATTGTGCTCGATACCTTGGCGGCTAAGCTCAAGGAACTCAAGTTCCGCTAAATCTACCTTAAGGATTTAATGAAGAAGGGGCTGGATGCGTATTGCATCCAGCCCCTTCTATCTATCTCAATAGCGCGGGCGTGGGCGTGCTGGTGGTGGCTTTGGGGCGATGGGGCGGTAAGCTGGTGGGCGCGGCTTAGTATGGTATCGCACAGGTAAGGGGCGCGGGGCATACCACCAGCAGCTACTCAAGAGAGCTAGTGCTGACAAGGCTATGGCTCGAGTAAATATCTTCATTTGCTTATTATAGCTTGGAATAAATTCATAATCCCTAGCTATTAAAAAATCCCTTGCTGTGTTCAGCAGGGGATTGAAGGGGTGTATTTTAGCGATGACCACCGTGATGGTGATGGTGGTAGCCGCCATGATGATGGGGTCCACCGTGGTAGCCACCGTGAGGGCCAGTGCCCCACCAAGTCCAAAAGGCAGCCCAGCTAAAAAGATTGACCCAGAAGGGCCAGTAGGGCTCGGCCACGGCATAAGTGGGTGTTGGTGCATAGCCAACGGGCTGCGGTTGTACAACAGGTACCGTGGCGTTTTTGCCAGAGGTATCACCAGCCCCTGCTTGGTTGTAAGGGGCGGTGTAGGTGGGGATGCGATAATAGTAGCAACTGCTCAGGCTGCAGGGCAATAGAGCCAGCAGTAGAATGGTTGCAATGATGCTGTTTTGCTTCATGTTTGAGTAGCGGGTGAGGCCTTAGCGGAGAGTTTCATTAGTTGAGGCGCGCGAGAGCGTGATTTTTGTTTCATTTGAGGGCACCTTGCAAAATTAGTACTGAATCAAAAATGAATCCGAGTTCACTGCCAATCGTGCGATTTTTGTCGCTAATCGGTTCAAATTTGTAGCTTTCGTGTCACAAATATTTAATATTTGTGCCCCTCAAGCCGCAAATTTACACTCGATTCGCTTCCAAAACTCATCACGCCTAATTTTGCAAGGTGCCCTCGATAAAAAAATATTCCCCACCATAAATATGATGAGGAATATTGAAATGATTTGCTCTCGCTTGGCGATTACTTGATGATGCCAAGTGGTGCCGTGTTCTTCCATTCACCGCGGGTGAAGTCAGGGAAGAGTTGTGGCATGCCGCCTTGGGCGACGGACTTTTCGGAAAGCTCGGAAGCAGCGCACCATGTGACACCTTCATAGATGTTTTGGTCCATCGCTTCACCCTTGTGCAAGCATTCGATAGCGCGGTAGAGCATGACGTAGTCCATACCACCGTGACCACCCATTTCGAGGGCCTTCTTACCGATGCGATCCCAGAGGGGGTGCTTGTATTGTTCGGCGAGTTCCTTGTACTCTGCTCCTTCAATCCAGCGGTGGTAGTTAGCAACCTTTTGACCGTTGTTGCCGATTTCCATGGTCTTAGGACCAAAGTTTTCACCAGCGATGCGGTTAGGGTAGCCAGCGAGGGTACCAGTGGTGCCTTGAATGAGGTTCAAGCGGCTGTATGGGCGTGGGGATGTTTCGTCCCATTGCAACATGATGGTACGGCCGAGGTGGGTCTTGATGATGGAGGTGTTGATGTCACCGCATTCGTACTTAAGCTTGTTCCACTTGTGGTCGGCTGGCCAGTTTTCCTTGGCGTACTTAGCACGGCCAAGGGCAGGGCTGCCAAAGGAGCTGATGCGAGCGAAGGTGTCTTCGCCACGGCAAAGGTTCATGTACTGAGCCACTGGGCCGAGACCGTGTGTGGTGTAAAGGTTACCGTTGCGTTGGGCGTAGTGGTAGGTTCTCCAAGAACCAGTGCCACGCTTTTCTTCGTGCATTTCGGAGCGCAGTTCGTGGATGTAAGCTGCTTCACCGTGAAGGAGTTCACCGATGAGACCTTGGCGAACGATGTTGAGGTACATCATTTCTTCTTGACCGTAGTTGCAGTTTTCAAGCTGCATGCAGTGCACGCCATACTTTTCACTGTGGTCAACCATGTCCCAAAGTTCCTTGATGGAAACGGCCATTGGTACTTCAACCAAGGTGTGGGCACCGTACTTCATGGCGTCGCATGTGCACTTGGCGTGCCATTCCCAAGATGGGGCAACGATGACGGCATCAGGCTTGACTTCCTTCATCATGTCGATGTAGGCTTCGGTGCTGCCGTAGTAGGCGGCACAGGCTTTACCTGTTTCCTTGGTGACGCGTTCGCAACCATTCTTAGCAAGGTCTTCGTAGACGTCGCAGATGGCAACTACTTCACAGTTTGGAATATTAAGTACGAGGGGAAGGTGAGTGCGATTGCGCTTGCCCATGCCGATGAAGGCGATGCGGACATTTTCAATCGGCTTGGCGCAGAAACCGCCCATGTACTTGGAACCTGTAGGACGGGATGGCCATGTGGACATGGGTCCTTCCGTTGGGTTCTTAGGAACGTAGAGATCGCCTTGACCAAGGGATGCTGGGGTGACATGACCATTGTTACCAAAGGCCATGGAGGCTGCGAATGGACTTGCAGCCATGGCACCTGCGAAGAGGCCCAATTGCTGGAGGAAACGACGACGTGAAGGGGATGTATTCATAATAACTAATTCAGACGCTGGATAATAGCCTAGCAGATTAGTGGCGAGAGGTCAAACATATTTTCCGTGCGTGGGGATGCGAATGTTACTATTCACGGCCATTTTGACCACAGGAGTAAAGATGACTTCGAAACCTAGTAAAAATGTGTTGCCCAAATTCATATATAACACATTAAAAAAGAGTTGATTTTCTTTTAATTTT
>JAWXTZ010000122.1:0-6001 GCA_044433085.1 Akkermansia sp. | reverse complement strand
CATTTGAGGCAGGAAGCCGAGCACAGCACCCACACCACCGACGATACCGTCACCGATGAGGCTTTGAACTTGTTCGCTGCAGTTGAGCTCAAGGAAGCCGAGGCAGCCGATGCCGAAGGAAACCGCGCTGAGGATGACGAACTTGACGATGTATTCCATACGACCGCTGCGGCCAGACCCACTGAGCAAGTCAAACTTGAAGGCGTGGGCGGGGCGACCGAAGGTGTTTTCCTTCTTTTGACCGGGGGCCAAGAGCATGAGGGCGAGTAAGCCAGCGTTGACAGCCAGCAGGCCGTTCATGACGATGGGTTCAATCGCCTCTGGCATAGCAGGGCATGCGTATTGGAGGAGGTAAGGCAGCAGGGCGAGGTAGAGCCAGTTGCCGCTCAAGCCGATGTCGTGCAGACGCTTCATACTGGCGGGGAAGACGATGAACATGCAGAGCAGAGCACTGAGCAAGGTCACACTTTCCAGCGGAGCCGCAGCATCACCGATAAAGCCAGCGAGCCAGCCACCGACGACAGGACCAAAGACAAAGTCGTTCGCCCAAGCTGTACCCCAGTCACCGACGGTGGTGATAGAGATGTAGTAGATGCACCACATGACAGCGGCAAAGATAAGCAGACCGAGCACGCGGTTGGTGAGGATGCGGTCAATAGTCGTGCCAGCCTTGGCAACGTGGGTCTTGACAACCGTTTTCGCTGCGACCTCTTCGATGTGGTCGTAGCGTTGAGAGGCGATGATGGAAGACATATCGTCTCCTGCTTGTGCCTCAACCAAAGCGATTTGGTCATTAATGAGGGATTGGTGCTCGTCAGAGACCTTAAGCTTTTCAATGATGCGGGCATCGCCTTGCAACAGCTTGCAGACTTGTTCACGCGTGCAGCGAAGGTGGGAGCGAATCTCGCGGATGGATGCCTCAAGCGGCTCGCCGAAGTGCATGTGCTTGGGGTGGCATGGCAGCTCACCAACCAGCAATTTGTGCAAGTCGCGCATGCCAGTGCGGCGCAAGGCACTCACCTCGATGACTGGGCAACCGAGCTCTTGAGAGAGAGCAGCCGTATCAATCTTGTAGCCGCGCTTTTCAGCCACGTCAACCATATTGAGGGCAACGATGACAGGCAGACCGAACTCAAGCAGTTGCGTCGTCAGGTAGAGGTTGCGCTCAAGATTGGTGACGTCAACGATGTTGAGGATGAGGTTAGGTTCCTCGCTGCTCAGGTAGTCGTAAGTACGGACTTCCTCAGGGGAGTAGGGGGAGAGGGAATAAATACCAGGCAAGTCAATAATCTCAACGCTATCTGCGTCAACGAGTTGACCTTTCTTGTATTCAACGGTAACACCGGGCCAGTTGCCAACGTATTGATTGGAGCCTGTAAGCTCGTTAAACAGGGTTGTTTTACCCGAGTTCGGGTTACCCAAAAGTGCGATATGTCTCTTCATTGTCTTAGTTTTAACTAACTAGAAGCGAAAAAAATTACCCAACGATAATTTGCTCTGCCTCCGCCTTGCGCAGGGAGAGTTCATAGCCACGAACAGATATCTCCATCGGGTCACCCAGAGGTGCCAGCTTGAGAACTTGCACTTTTGCACCGCGCGTGAGCCCCATATCGAGGATGCGCTGACGCAAAGCACCTTGACCATTAACACTATCAATGGTCACAGTGCTGCCGATTTTTGACTTATTTAAAGTCGTTGTATTTTGGTTCTTCATGTGTTAGTAAGTTTTAACTTCCTGAGCGAATGTTAGCCCAAACATACTACCATGTCAAACAAAATTTCAAAAAACTTTTGAAGAGGAGTGATCAGGGGCGATCTAAAGGCCAAAAAAACGCCACGCAAGTGCTCGCGTGACGTTTTTAGAAAAATGATGTTTACTCCTCCATCAAGGCAGATCAGGAGCATCCTCCTCGGCAGTGGGCTCCTCGGCAGTGGGCTCCTCGGCTGGAGCTTCGGCTGCGGCAGGGACAAACTCGGGGACGGGGGCACTCATCAGGATGGTGAATTCCTTGCCTTCGAGCTTCTTCCACGAGGCGCAGGTCATGACACCTTCGACCTGCCCCTTATCGTTGAGCTTGAGCTGCAAGATACCATCTTGAGCATCAAACACCTCCGCCGTGGCGGCCTCGGGGTCATACTGACCATCATAGATGTTGATATCGATACTCACGCCTTCCTCGGGGGTGGCGAGGTCGCAGCGACCCACGACATCCAAACTTGCCTCAGGCATGTCGGTGTCGTAAATAGTACCGACAAAGTGGATGCTTTGCTCCAGCATTTCAGCCTTGGCAATCGCTAAGCTAATCTTGCCGAAGTTGGCATCACGCTTCCATTCACCTTTGAAGGTCAGTCCCGATTGCAGGATATCTTCGTAGTGCTTCACGATGGCAAGCTTGGCTAATTCGGCCTTACGAGCCTCCTCTTGGCGGCTGCGCTCAGCCATTTCAAGGACATTGAGTCGCTCGACGTAGAGGGCGCGGGCTGCCTGCTCACGAGATGCGATGTAGGGTTCGGCCACTTCGTTGAACTTGGCGACGCAGGCGTCGATTGTCGCCTTGCGCTCAGCCAACCACTCGGGGGTGAGGATTTGTGGGGCAACATCGGTTGGCAGGTCGGATTCGGCAAGCAATCCCTTGAGGAAGTCGAGCTGATGCTCGTTAAAGTCAACTTCGCGCACCTTGACCCCCTGCCCCTTATCGGGTTCAATGAGGAGGCGGGCGCTCAACTCCAACACTTCGCCCGCTTGGCGAACGGGGATGTAAACAGGGCCGAGCACCTGTTCGCGCATGGCGGATTCGAGCTGCGCTAAGTCAGAGGGCAAGCTCTTGGCTTGCCTGTCTTCATCGCGCATATGCTCCACGGGCATGCCAATCTGCATCAGGTAGCCCGAGTCGGGCAACATGGCCTTGTTGGCGGCATCGTTAATGGCCTTGCGCAGCTCATCGAGCTCAGCTGGCACTTCCTTCTCCGTGAGCAGAGATGAGGTGAAAATAAAGGGGATTCGCACGTCAAAGCGAACGCTGCCATCGGGCTGCACCACTGGGTCGGACAGGATGGGCTCCTGCTCGGCACTTTGCAGGATGCTGTTCTTCTTGAGGATATCGGACACGAGCAGCCCCAAGGCGCTACTGGCGGCGGTTTGCATATCCTTCTCTTGCTGAGCAGAGGCTTGTGCCTCAATCTTGGCGGCATTCGCGGCGGATGTATCCGGCTTTTCTTCATCGCAGCTGCTGAGCAGAAGGAGAGAGCTGATGCTGAGAAGGGCTAAACTTGTAGGTTGAAACTTCATTGTGATTTGAAAGAAATGAAAGGTGCGAGTAGTTACATCTTGCCAATTTTTAGCGCTGATGTCAAGGCGCATCCTTGATTATTAGCTTTTAGGCTCGGTATTATTCTTAAAAAAGTCCCACTCGACCTGCTTGATGAGGCTGGCGAGTTTGATTTTACCCACGCGGGCACGCACCACAAACCAGAGCTTCTTGAAGTTGTTGACGCGGTAGCGGTGCTCGAACACACGGTACTCATCATCATGCATTTTCATGAGAATGGTGTGGTAGATGAGGCTCATGGCCTGAGCGGGCACGAGGGCGGCTCTGTCATCCTTAGAGAGCAGGTCGTAGTACTCCTCAGCCTCGGCGAAGAATTTTTCAGCCAAGGCGGCCTCGTAGGCGAGCAGTTGGCGGATTCGGTAGCCGTAGCGGCCCTCGCGAATGTCCTCCTTGCTGACGCCAAAGAGCTCCATATCGGCCTTAGGCAGGTAAAAGCGGTCGTATTTGCGGCAGTCCTCAGCCACATCGCGGATGATGTTGACCATTTGCAAGGCGTAGCCAAGGGCAACCGCGTAGTCGCGGGCGGCAGGGCTAGCACCCATCACCGCCGCGCTGGAGATACCCACGCAGGATGCGACCTTGTAGGCGTAGGCTAGCAGCTCCTCGCGGGTCTCGGGCTGGGTGGGGGCAATATCGCCTCGGCAGCCCTCGATGAGGATTTGCATGGGCTCCAACTCCATCTTCATGCTGTGGATGAGGTCAACGACCTCGGCTTCGATGCCCTCGGTGGGCACAAGGCTGCCGTCGATGACACCCAACCAGCGGTCGAGGGCGGTATGGCGTTGCTCCGCTGTCATACCCGGCTCATCCACAATATCATCGACAAGGCGGCAGAAGGCGTAGAACTGAGCCATACGCTGACGCTTACCCTCAGGCATATCAATGAGAGTGAAGGCCAAGTTGGATTTTGCGTTCTTGGTGATGGTGGTTGAATCAGCCATGTTATTTTTTGAGCTAAGCGGGTGGAGGAATAAGCCTTACGGAATCAGCCCCCAGTGGCAGGTGAAGGGCCAGAGCGTGAAAGCGGCAGGGCCGACGACGTTGAACTGTTTCACCGTACCCCAGTAGCGGGAATCCAAGGAGTTGACGGTATTATCACCCAAGGCGACGTACTCGCGCATGTTGGGCTCTTGCTCGGGCTTGGCAAGGGTTTTGCTCACCCCCTCAGGCAAAAATGCCAAGGGGTAGGACTTAGGCAGACCATTGTAACCGGTGCTATTATAGGGCAGCACGCGATTCATGACGCGGTGAAAGGTGGGCTCTTGAGCCACTTGTCCGTTGATGAAGAGTTGGGGTTCTTCGATGCGAATCTCATCCCCCGGAAGAGCGGCGAGGCGCTTGATATAGTGAGTGCCGGCACTTTGATCCTCCATGCTGGAGCTGCCGCCCTTAGTGTTGATGCCGCGTGTGTCGAAAACGAAGCACTCGCCACGCTCAGGCATGCGGAAGTGGTAGGCCATGCGGTTGACGATAATCATGTCGCCCGCATCGGCTCGTCCTCGGATGATGGTTTCGCCCACCTCAAAGTCGCCATAAGTCACGCCCAAGGGAGTAGCCTTGTACTTACCGGTTTCGCGCAGGTATTCCACCACCGCACCGGGGGCAGAAGGAACGGTAGCCGTGCTACCATCACTAAAGTGAATCACGGTCTCCATGAGCAACATATACTTGGAGCGGCTCTCCATCCCCACGATGCTCTTGCGGTTATCTGCCACGATATCGACGTAGGAGCTCCCCAGCGTCACCATGTTGAACATGCGCGTGGTGAAGTTCGGAATCTCATCCACAGGGTGCACCACGATGCCATTAAGGCTGGGTTGCATGGAGCCGGTCGGAATGCGGAAGGGCTGAGCATAATAAGTGCGAATGCCCAAGAAGACCACCATGATGACAAAAAGCGACTCGACCATCTCAGTGACCATGGATCGCTTGTAGCCCATGGCACCCTCACCACGGTTATTGATGAGCTGGCTGAGGCGTTTGGTGTTCTCCTTATCCCAATTATTAAGTGCGCTGCGCAGCTCGGCCAAGGGTTGAGCGAGCTCTTGATAGCGATCTTCCTTAATCTTGTGTTTGAAGTGGTTTAAATAGCGTGCCGTCAGCGCGGCAACAGCGTGCCCCTCCTTACGCCACGTGGGGGTGAACCAAGCGAAGACCGTATCGAGGATGGCAAAAAGAATGCGTTTCATAAAACTCATGAGCAGGATTATTCTACACGCTCTGCGAGCAGATGGAAAGCTCAAAATTGTTACAAGCGAGCTACCTTAATTCTTAACCCCTTCTGGGATTGGTACTTGCTCGACCTTGACAGATTCATCTTCAATCAGTTGCGCACCCGAGAAGAAGAGGGCAAACATAAAGATACCCGCAGCAATGCGGTACCAGCCAAAGATGTTGAGGCTATGCTTTTGCAGGTAGCCCACCAACCAGCGCACCGCCAACACCGCGCTAATCCAAGCGGCAACAGTGCCCACGATGATGGCCGTCCAACCAATCTCTTGCACCATGAGCGAGCCGTACTTCATCGCATCATAGCAGGTTGCGGCACTCAGGGTGATGAGGCCGAGCAGAAAGCTAAACTCAATCGCCGCCTTCAAATTGAGACCGACCACAATACCCCCGAGCATGGTCGAGAGGCTACGGCTGACACCAGGGCACATCGCCAAGCATTG
>JAWXTZ010000121.1:0-6013 GCA_044433085.1 Akkermansia sp. | reverse complement strand
GACTATTTCGCTGATATCGCGTAAAATGAGGGGTGTTTCTTCTCTAAACTACTTGTTCTTAAAGCTAAGACAAAGAACTTGCCCTGAATTTACGCGACACATCTGACGGAGTGCCAATTTTCCTTGCTAAGGTGGTCTCGCTATCGCGTTTGCGACGGTCGAAGTTAGCGGGCTGTCGCCCGAAGAAGTGGGGGGTCACCAACTTGGCGGGTGGCATGGTGCTTGACTTGCTACGCGGGCATTTGCGTTGTTCAGGTGAGGGTAAGTTGGTGTCCTTGAGGCTTTGCCTCAAACTCCAGCAGGGTTTCACCCTGCACCCACCAAAGGGCTCGCCCTTTGGAATCCATTCACGATGCTTCGCATCGTAGGGGCTTATCTTGCTGGAATAGCCGTCAATAGCAACTCTTTTTTTCCGCATCATCCACTTTCTGGATTTACTTCCCGCGTCCTTTATGCTACAACTACCATACTATGGATTTAGAGCAACGTGAAATCAATGCGGATACCATGACCCAGTACTTCCAACAGTACTTTGGTCAATGCCCCGCTGTCATTGCCGCCGCGCCAGGTCGCGTCAATCTCATTGGCGACCATACGGATTATAATAATGGTTTTGTCATGCCCATGGCCTTGGAAAACATCAATGTGGTAGCCATCGCCCCCTCCCCCAACGGTCGTCATCGCTGGATTGGTGGTCTTGGTGAGGCTGTTCTTGAACTCAGCGTTGAAGAGGCTTCCCAAGTTGGTGACCCCTTCTGGAGCAATTATGTGCGCGGCGTCATCTGCATGTTAGAGCGTCGTGGCATCAAGGTTCCAGCGGTTGAAATGCTGATTGACTCCAACGTCCCTCGCGGTGGTGGTCTTTCCTCCAGTGCCGCCTTCGAGGTAGCTGTCTGCACCGCCCTAGCAGCACTTTGCAATGCTGACATCTCCCCCACAGAGCGCGCCCTCATCGGCCAAGCCACAGAACACGAGTTTGCGCAAGTTCCCTGCGGTATCATGGATCAGTTCATCTCCGCCAATGGTCAAAAAGATCAGGCCATCATGCTTGATTGCAAGGATTTGAGTTACAATCTCATCCCCATGATGGATTCCTCCGTCAGTGTCTTGGTCATTGATTCTGCTGTCAAGCACTCCCTTGCCGATGGTGGTTATGCCGCCCGTCGTAAGAATTGTGAGGATGCTTGCGCCATCATGGGCATTGAATCGCTGCGTGAAGCAGATATGGCGATGATTGAAGCGCAGAAGGGTGCCATCGGTGAGCTTTGCTACCGCCGTGCCCGCCACGTGATTGGTGAAAATCTTCGTGTCAAAGCCTTTGCCGATGCAGCGGCTAAGGGCGATTGGGATTCGGCAGGTGTCGCCATGCGTGGCTCCCATGCTTCGCTTAAAAATGATTATGAAGTCTCCTGCGGTGAGGTTGATATGCTTGTCGCGCTCTGCGATACGATTCCTCTCGCTAGCTCGATTTATGGTGCCCGCATGACGGGTGGTGGCTTTGGTGGCTGTGTTGTCGCTCTGGTTAAGAGTGAGGATGTGGAGGCCGTTGCAGCCCAGCTCATCGACCACTACTGCCAGACAACTGGTATTCAAACAACATACTTGGTGACTCGCGCGGGTGAAGGAGCTCGCGTGCTCTACAAGGCTTAATATGCCTTGGGTTCCCTACTTTCTTTCAAATAGAACTCTCTTATGAAAACATTAGCATTGCTATTAGGTCTTGCGAGCATGGTGTCCTGCGGGGCACTGGCTCAGGAAGAATCGCCTGTTGCAGAGGCTGCGGCCGCTGTGGCTACTGCCCCCGCGCAGATGTCAGATGCGAGCATGCTCGCACCTTGGGAAATTGTTGCCTTCCTCGTCGCCGTCATCGGTGTCATCGGTCTGGGCATTTGGAAGTCGAGCGACTCAAAAGAAACCGCCGAAGAGAAGGAAAAGAATGGTGCCGCGGACTACTTCCTCGCAGGTCGTGGTCTCAGCTGGTGGCTGGTGGGCTTCTCCCTGATTGCCGCCAATATCTCCACCGAGCAGTTTGTGGGCACCAGTGGTCTTGCTGCCAACTGGGTTGGTCTTGCGATTGCGGGTTACGAGTGGCTGGCTGCTATCACCTTGGTGGTGGTTGCCTTCACCTTCCTGCCCATGTTGCTCAAGCGTGGGGTGTTCACCATCCCTCAATTCCTTGAAGAGCGTTACGATGGCACTGCCCGTAGCGTGATGGCGATTGCCAACTTGCTGATTTTGGTGGGTGTTCCTACCGCTGCCGTTATCTTGGCAGGTGCCAAGGTGGTGTCAGGTTACTTTGATATCTCGATGACCATCAGCTGCATTGCCATTGCAGGCAGTGCGACGCTCTACGTCTTTGTCGGTGGTCTGAAGGCCTGTGCTTGGACGGACTTGATTTGGGGTGCCGCCCTCATCTTTGGTGGTGGTGTCGTGGCGGTCTTCGCCCTCAATATGATGGAGTCTGCTGACCCCAGCACCCTCATGCAAACAGCATCCGCAACATCCTCCGCAACAGTTGACAGCATTGCCAACGCCTCGGGGATTGAACGCTTCATCGCCCTCAATGGTGGCGAGGCCCTGACAGCAACCAATGCCGTCGGTGGTAAGTTGAGCATGATTCGCCCAGCTGATGACCCAGAAATCCCTTGGACAGCCCTCTGCCTCGGTCTCTGGATTCCCAACTTCTTCTACTGGGGTCTCAACCAGTACATCATGCAACGCACACTGGCTTCCAAGAGTTTGGCTGAAGGTCAAAAGGGTGTTGTCTTTGCCGCAGCCCTCAAGCTGCTCATCCCCTTCGTGGTGATTGTTCCTGGCATCCTTGCCTACAACCTGTTCAATGGCGACATGCAACAGCAGGCCAACAACAAGAATGTGACAAGCATTGCTGCGGTTCAAGCCAGTGGCAAGACCCCACTCTACAATGTCTCCCCCGACTACTTTGTCGCTGATGTACTCAAGGGTACGGAATATTTGACCCACAACGCCAGCGTTGCAGGTACACCCGAACAGCAAGCAGCCATGACAGCCGCCTTGGCCGATGTTCAAGCCGCAGCAAGTGCCAGCGATGCCACGGCCTTGGCAGGCATCATTGCAGCCAACAAACTGCCCGTCCCTGCCTCGGTAACGGATTTTGCCAAGCAACAACGCATCGCGGTTTCCTACCTCGTGCTCGATGCAAGCAAGCTCAATGCCGACATCATTGCCAGCAAGGCGAAGGATGCCGCCTTCATGACCTCCGCCGCCCTGAATGGGCATGACTACGACTCCGCCTTCGCCATGTTGCTGCGCAAGCTGCTGCCCGGTACGGGTTGGGCTTGGTTTGTGCTTGCTGCCCTCTTTGGTGCAGTGGTTAGCTCCTTGGCGTCGATGCTCAACTCGGCTTCCACGCTCTTCACGATGGATATCTACAACAAGATTCGCAAGGAGCAAAGCAGCCAGAAGGAATTGGTCAATGTTGGCAAGATTGGTGTGCTGATTTGTGCTGGTGTCGCCTTGGTACTTGCCATTTTCTTGGCAGACTCCCTCGGTAGCATCTTCAGCTACATTCAGGAGTTCCAAGGCTTCTTGAGCCCCGGTGCCCTCGCGGTCTTCCTCTTTGGCTTCTTTGTTCCCAAGTGCCCACGATTCTTCGGCTGGTTGGGTATTGCCATCAATGTGGTGGAATATGGTCTCATCAAGCTTTGCTTCCCCGAGATTGCCTTCCTCAACCGCATGGCCATCTGCTTGATCACCATCGTTCTTGTGGGTGCTATCATCACCGCCATCAATTCCGCCATGGGCGGCAAGGCTGTCGTCTTGGATGATAAGGGCATCATCGCCATGGATTCCTCCAAACCCGCCAAAATGGCAGGTATCGCGGTCTGCATAGCCACCGTCGCATTATATGTCATCTTCTGGTAAACCAGAATACTACATATAATGCTCCAATTAGGAATTGGGAATTGGCAAAGCCTTTACCTATCTGAATTTTATCACACGGCTACTCGTCACTGAGTGGCCGTGTTTTTTTTGGCAAAGCCCTTGCAAGGGAACAAAAAAAATAACCGCAGCAATGTGATGCTGCGGTGTATGAAATGTTGGGCAAAGTATCGGCTTTGCTCATTCCTAATTGATAAAAAGCTGCGCTTTTTATCCAATTCGGAAGGTGATGCGAGCCTTGCTCATATCGTAGGGGGATACTTCGATGCGTACCTTATCACCTACGACAAGACGAATGAAGCGCTTGCGCATTTTGCCCGAAATGTGGGCGAGGAATTCGTGCCCATTGGCAACCTTGACGCGGAACATGGTACCAGCGAGAACGGAGGAGATGACGCCTTCCATTTCGATTTCGCCTTCACCATCGTCGCCCTCTTTGATGCGGGGACCAGCGAGGCTGTTGCGGTTAGGGCCAGCGTTACGTGTATTTCTGTTGCGATTTTGCGGTCTTGCGCCGCGGTTAGGTGGTTTTGCCATTTAATTTGATGATTGTTGAGAACCCGCACCTCATTGGCACAGCTTCGTGAGCGCATTTTAATCTTAGCACGTTTATATAGCAAGGAAAATGTGATGATTTATCAGCAAAAAATGAAAAAAATATCGGAATTTTGAAAAATGCGATTGACAAAAGAGCAAGAACAGAGTAAAGTAGGCGCCCCGAACTAAGAGGTTCGATAGGCGAGAGCCAAACTGGAATAAAACAATAATATGAAAACTTTTTCTGCTAAGCCCCAGGATATTGAGCGCAAGTGGTACGTGATTGATGCTGCCGAAATGGTACTCGGTCAAGTTGCTGTCAAAGCTGCTGTCATTCTTCGCGGTAAAGATAAGACAATCTTCACTCCACATGTTGACTGCGGTGACCATGTGATCGTTATTAACGCCGACAAGGTCGTTCTCACTGGTAACAAGGAACGCGCCAAGATTTACACCCGCTACACGGGTTATGTCGGTAACCAAGTTGTAACGACTCCTTCCAAGATGCGCAAGAATCATCCTGAACGTATGCTTGAACTCGCTATCCGCGGCATGGTTCCTCATACCCGCCAAGGTCGCGCTCAAGGTATGCGTCTCAAGGTCTATGCAGGTGCTGAACACCCACACGCAGCACAAAACCCAACACCAGTAAGCATCGCTTAATCAACTTTTACACTATGAGCACAACTCCTTATAGCGCTACAGGTCGCCGTAAAACAGCTATTGCACACGCATGGCTTACACCTGTTCAAGAAGGCAAGACTGGTACAATCTCCGTCAACCGTCGCGGTTTCGAAGAATACCTCGTCACTGACGCTCTGCAAAACGCAGTTCTTCAACCCTTCTATGCTACTAACACCATGAAGCGTTACGACGTTCGCCTCGTTTCCAATGGTGGTGGTATCCACGGTCAAGCTGGTGCCATGAGCCTTGCTATCGCACGCGCTCTTGTCATGATTGACGAAGAAAACCGTCCATTGCTTCGTGCACAAGGTCTCCTCACCCGTGACTCCCGCATGAAGGAACGTAAGAAAGCTGGTCGTCCAGGCGCACGCAAGCGCTTCCAGTTCAGCAAGCGATAAAGCTGCTGCCATCTGTCAAACCTCTTTTGGGTCACGCATCCTTCGATGCGTGGCCCTTTGGTTTTTACGCTTTACAGAAAGCCTCACTTTATGGGTCAACTCCAAAATCAGTGGAACTAGCACTTTTTGCGTAAGGTGATGCGCTATCGCGTTTGCGGCGGTCAAAAAGTGCGCGCTTCGCGCGGAGATTGGGGGAGTCGCCCAAAACTGCCGACGGCTGTAAGGCAGTTTGGACAGGAGCGAAGCGACGTGCCCCGAAGGGGTGAGGCGCCGTGAGGCGGTGCCGAATCAACTGGGCGGGTGGCGCAATGCTAGACTTGCCATGCGGACATTTACTAAGAACAGGAGAGGGTCAGTTGGGCGACTGGCTCTGCCAGCTGGGCTTTCAGCCCAGACCCGACTTGGGCTTTGCCCAAGACCCACCAAAGGGTCTTCGACCCTCTGGACACCCAGTCACGATGCTGCGCATCGTA
>JAWXTZ010000120.1:0-6027 GCA_044433085.1 Akkermansia sp. | reverse complement strand
TTCTAATGGAAGTATATTTGTTAATTTCACACCCGCAGTATACCACATCCGATAGAAAGTGGGCATGTCTTTTTTATGTCCTAGCTAAGAGCTCTCACGCGACACATCTGACGGAGTGCCGAATTTTCGCTGGCGTTTTCTCTGGCGTATGGCCTTGTTATTCGGTTTCGGTCTCTTTCATTCGCTTTTCTATTGTGGCGACATCCTGATTATTTTTGCCGTGCTCGGGCTTATTCCGTGGGCTCTTTGGCGTTTGCCTAGTCGCTTTTTATTCATCATCAGTATTTTTCTTCTTATCTCTCCACTCGCTCTCTACAACGACTTGATGGGTCAGTCAGGCGTGCTATTCGAGTGGTATGTGCAATGGTGCCGCTTGCACGAGTTGCCAAGTGCACCCAGCGCCATGAGTTCGACATGGCTACAAATGGCCGAATGGAACATCACCGTTGGCACACAGCATGCGTGGCTCTATATGATTTGGAGCAATCGCCTTGGACTTGTCATCGGGATGTTCCTCTTAGGAGCAGCCTTAGGAAAGTCAGGTGCATTGGAAGCAAAACCTGTCACATATGCCAAATGGTCATGCCTTTTTGGGGCAATTTATCTACTCCTAATGCTGCTGAATCAAACTTCATTACGCCTCGACTGGACTGATACTATGCCACTGTGGGTCAATGTATCATTTGTCCTCACCTTCGCGAGCCTAAGTGCTTGGCTGCTGCGACTCCCCGCCATTCAGTCAAGAATAAGCCAGCTCTGCTCTATGGGGCGCATGAGTCTCAGCTGTTACATTACCCAAAGTATCATCATGACGAGCCTTCTTGCATCTTGGGGTATGGGCATGCTATCTAAATTAAACAAGACTGAGCTAGCGCTATGCGCGCTCACGCTCTACCTTGTCCAGTTAATCTTTTGTAGCCTTTGGCTGCGCTATTTTAAATTTGGACCCATTGAGGGCTTGTGGCGTTATTTGACTCAGTTAAGGTCTCCTTGCAAAATTAGCTCTGATTCAAAGAATAACTCAAAATGATAGCCAATCGCTCGATTTTATCGCTCATTGGCACAAATTTGCAGCCAAAACGCATCAAGCCTAATTTTGCAAGGTTTCGTTAAGTCGCTTATGAGAAAGCATCTGATTATAAGTTTTTATAAGCCTGTCAATCATTAGATTTTTGGATAGCAATGATCGTTCGCGTTCTCGGTGGTAACTACCCATTTCTAGTGACATTTCTTTGCTTTGACAGACTGTTAGCACATATTGGATGAATTTTTCGATATCGTGCGGTTCAAAGATGTAACCAGACTTTCCGTGTTCGACGTGTTGTTTGCTGCCGCAGTTTTCTGTGAGAATGACAGGAATACCCATAACACGTGCTTCATTGGCGATATTAGGGGCACAGTCAGCGAGGCTGGCATGAACGATACACCAAGTTTCAGCCAGTAACTTAAGCATGCCCTCTCGGGATACTCTTCCTAGGACCTCAATGTTGCTGGGTAGATTCGTGCGTACGTGTGGATAAGGTCCCGCTAACTTAAGGCGAATATGGGAGAGCTCTGGTCTGGAAAAGGCTTCAATAAGCAAATTTACGTTTTTAGCAACTCTGTCAGATCCAGCAAAGAGGCAGCAGGGCTGTTCGGCAATATCTCTCTCTTGGTGGAAAAATGGGGTTTCAACTGCGTATTCAAACAGTTTGTACTCGGCATTAGGGTTGATGTACTGGGCTTGCTGAATAGCCCATGGTGATTCAGCCGTTATGTGCTGAAAAGCTTTGAGTGTAATCTTTTCGTAGAAACACTGTTTGCGCTCAAAGGGGAAGACCTCACTATGCCTTAAGCAGGCTGTGAGTAGTCCTTGGATGGAGAGTATTTTAGCACCGTTGAATGATCGTACAGCAAAACCATAACAATCTTCTGTGCCCCACGCATGGATTAGGTCAGGCTGAATTTCCTTGATTTGCTTTTGGATGAGTCTTGAATCATGCCAATAGAAGCTGTACAGACCGATTTTTTTTCGAGCTCGGGGCAAGATGTGAAATAGTTGACCATTGTGCTTAACGTGTTTAGCTTTGTCTACAGATTTACTAAGTACAACCCAGTGCACTTCGAATTGCTTTTGAGTTGAGAAAACCTCACTCAAAGCAGTGAGCCATACAGCATAATGGCCGATGAATGTAGTGATACTTGGGTCGATTAGCCAAACAGGGTAGTCCGCTAGAATGGCAATTCTTTTTATTTGAGGCATAATCGGTAAGAGTCGAGTGCTTGATTTTGAGAGTCAAAGTAGTAGGGCTTTTCAAAATCAGGGGTGATAAGTTTGGGCAGTGAATCGAGTGAAAATTTGCAGCTTTAGAGGAACAAATGTTAAATTAAGTACTAATTTTGAAGGGAGTATTAAATAACCGCCCTTACCTTTAGGGAACCTCTAGCAATTGGTATTTGAACAAAGATAAAACTGTTGCTTAGGTCAATCATGCGACTTTAGTCGCAAATCGGTGTAAAATTGTAGCGTTCGCATCGCAAATATTTAATATTTGCGCCTCTCTCACCACAATTTTCCACTCGATTTTCTTCCTAAATTCGCGATGCCTAATTGCTAGAGGTCCCCTTGAGGTAAGGGCGGTTTGTAAAAAAGTAAGAGCTTACTTCTTGTTGACGCGAGCAAATTGCTTGAGTCGCAGACCGTTGAGGTGGATGAAGCCGCTGGCATCATCTTGGTTGTAGTCCTCGTCGGTGTAGTCCGCTTCCATGGTCGCCATCTCATAGCTGTAGAGGGAGTTGGGACTGCGGCGACCTGCGTACATGACGTTGCCCTTGTAGAGCTTAAGGCGTACTTCACCGTTAACGGTTTGTTGCGTGTGTGTCACGAGAGCTTGCAGCGCTTCACGTTCTGGGGCAAACCAGAATCCGTTGTATACCATGGTGGCATATTCTGGGATGAGTGAGTCGCGGAGCTTTTGGGCATCGCGGTCCATGGTGATGGTTTCGATGTCGCGGTGGGCGGCAAGGAGGATGGTACCACCTGGGGTTTCGTAGATGCCGCGGCTCTTCATGCCGACAAAGCGGTTTTCAACGATGTCCACACGACCAATGCCGTGCTTACCACCGAGGGCGTTGAGGACGAGCATGATACCAAGTGGGTCAAGCAGGGTGTAGCCATCGCGTTCACCTTGGGATTCAACACCAAGTTCTGCCATCAATGGGGCAAGGTTTTCGTTTTGAAGACCGATGATGTTACCCTTTTCAAAGAGGAGTTGAAGGTATTCTGGGCAATCTGGTGCATCTTCAGGAGCGGTGGAAAGAACATACATTTCGCGGTCGGTTTCAGTTGTGCCGTCGTACCATGTGTCTTCCAACATGCCTGCTTCGTAGGAAATGTGAAGGAGGTTGCGGTCCATGGAGTAGGGCTTCTTGAGGCTTTGGCGGATTGGTACACCGTGGGATTCAGCGTATTCAATCATTTCTGTACGACCTGGGAATTGGTCGCGCCATTCCTTCATGCGCCATGGGGCAATGACTTCGATGTGTGGAGCTAAAGCGTTGACGGCAAGCTCGAAGCGAACCTGGTCGTTGCCCTTACCTGTTGCACCGTGAGCGATGGCTGTAGCACCTTCTGCGATAGCGAGATCAACCATGTCCTTGGAGATGCAAGGACGTGCGATAGATGTACCAAGCAGGTAACGACCTTCATAGACCGCATTAGCTTGGAACATGGGGAAGATGTAGTTAGCTGCAAAATCAGCCTTAAGGTCACCAATAATGCACTTGGATGCACCTGTAGCAAGGGCTTTCTCAACGATGCCGTCGAGTTCGTCACCTTGACCTACGTCTGCACAATAGGCAATAATTTCTGCGTTGTACTTTTCCTTGAGCCACAAGAGAAGAACTGATGTGTCAAGGCCGCCAGAGTATGCAAGAACGATTTTCATTGTTGTAAATTGTGCGCTGGGGGCTAACACCGCGCACGTGTGTAGTATACGCTATCAGAGCCGTTTCTGTAAAGTTAAAACGGCAAAGTGCCTTTTAAAATTGTTAAGCTCCTCCATCTGATTCAACTTTCTGGGGTTTGACTTCTTCAAATAATTGTAGCCATTGTTGAAGAATGGTATTTTTATCGAAGAGCCTTGCTTTTTTTATCGCGTTTTTGGCAAGTTGTTCTCGTTCATTGTCATCGTCCATGATACGCGCAAGCTTGGAAGCAAATTCTTCAATCTGGCCATCTTCAATAATGAGTCCATTATGATTGTCATCAATAATGTCGTAAATAGCGCTATATGAGTTGTAAGACGCTGGTATGCAACCGTGCACCATAGCCTCGCCCAAAACCATAGGAAATCCTTCAAATCTTGATGTGAGACACAAAATAGAAGAGTCTTCGTAATATTTCTTGGGGTTTTGGATTCCTTCAAAAAGCACGTTTTGGAGATGATGTGTTTGGGTATATTCCTCGGCTTTTTGACGAGCTTCTCCATCGCCAACGAGAATGAGACTCCAATCGGAGAACTTTTGGTGAAGTTGTTCCCACACTTTTAATAAATCAAATACGTTTTTTTGGCTTGTAAAGCGACCAACAAAAAGAAGTTGTTTTTTCTTGCTTGCCAGATTGATATTTTGCGCAGGGAACGTGTTAGCATTGGCAATGGCGGTGTACTTGTTTTCCTGCAAGTTTTTCTGATCATCGTAAAATTGTCTTAAGTTTTTGACGTAAGATATACTTAATAGGCATACTTTATCTGTGTTGAGATAGAGTTTCTTATAGCGTGATGCCCATCTGTGATGAAAAAGAAATTTGCCGCCAGAAAAATAAAATAGCGAAATCAGCCCATTTAAAAGTCTTTTCTTGAAGCTGGCCGAGTTGTCCTTAGCTCGTTCAATAAATACTCTGGGAACATCGTTATCGGTCGTTAATGATGTTGTATGAAAGACCGAAATCATCGCAACACCGAGCTTTCTTGTAATCGGATAGTAACTCTGTAAACTAGATTCAGCGCCATTTTGGTTGATGACAATGTCGACCTTGTATTGCTTTAAGTAGTCTTCAAATCGGACTGGATCTTCAGGGAATACATCGAAGGGTGCAGGGAATGTGTAGGGCGTGTCTGGATTAGGCTGATTTGTCCAAAGATACCTGACATTGATGGTGCCCAGTTGTAAAAAATCCTTAGTAAGCGTATCCGTTATACGTTCGACCCCGCCTTGACTGGGGATGAAAGGAGTGGTGCAAAGGAAGACGATGTTCATGATTTTTATAGTCAGTGGGGGGATGGCTTATCTCATCTTTTTGATGGCCTCGGCACTGTCTCGGATAAGGTTCGGGCCTTGGTAAATAAATCCGCTGTAGAGTTGCACCAAGCTGGCACCTGCCTTAATCTTGCCGACGGCATCCTCGGGGCTGTTGATGCCGCCTACGCCGATGATGGGGATGCGCCCTTGCAGTTCCTTGGCAAAGGCTTCCAGAACTTCCGCTGATTTGTTGTAGAGGGGCTTGCCAGACATGCCGCCACTTTGTAGGGCATGGGGGTGACCTTCAACACCTTCTCGCGTGGTGGTGGTGTTGGTGCAGATGAGGCCATCAAGCTGTCCTTCGAGGAAGATGTTGGAGAGCTCGCGAATTTGCTGCTCGTTCAAATCGGGGGAAATCTTCATGACGAGTGGGACGTAGCGTCCTGTTTCGTTGCTGAGGTTGGACTGTTCGCTCTTCATGCACGCGAGCAGGTCTGCTGCTGGTGCCGCTTTGAGGAGGTCGCAGAGACCAACGACATTGGGGCAGGAGAAGTTGATGGCGATGTAGTCCGCATCGTTCCAAGCGGAGCGCAAGCAGCTCAGGTAATCGGCGCGCGCTTCGTCATTGGATGTGGTGGTGTTTTTGCTGATGTTGACACCGACGATGCCCTTGAAGCTCTTGCGGGCACGCAGGTTTTCCATGCCTTCCTCGATACCGGGGTTGTTGATGCCCATGTGGTTGACGATGGCTTGTTGCGGGATGCAGCGGAAGAGTCGCGGTTTGGGTAGGAAGAGCGTCGTGGTTGG
>JAWXTZ010000119.1:0-6147 GCA_044433085.1 Akkermansia sp. | reverse complement strand
ACGTTGTCACCGACGTTGTCAGCGATGGTAGCAGGGTTACGAGGATCATCTTCGTTGAAGTGATACTCAGTCTTACCAACAAGGTCAGCACCTACGTCAGCAGCTTTGGTGTAGATACCACCACCTACACGGGCAAAGAGGGCTTGCAAGGAAGCACCCATACCGAAGGTAAGCATAATGGTGGTGATGGTTGTCAACTTTTCAGTGGATTGTGCTGCAATGTCAGCAAGCAACCACTTGTCCAAGATGATGTACCAAGCGGAGATGTCAAGAAGGCCAAAACCAACAACGGTCAAACCAAGAACAGCACCGGAACGGAAGGCGAGCTTGAGGCCCTTGTTAAGGCCGTCTTTTTCGTCACGGCAAGCTTGCGTCACACGGCCAGAGGCGTATGTTGCAGTCTTCATGCCGACGTAACCAGCAAGGCCGGAGAAGAGACCACCAGTCAAGAATGCAACGGGCACGATGGCGTTTTGCATGTTGAAGTAGGCCATCACGGCAAAGATAATGGCGATGAGAACGAAGAATACGCCAACTACCTTGTATTGTTGCTTAAGGTAAGCCATAGCGCCTTCGCGTACATAACCAGCGATTTCCTTCATGCGATCAGTACCTTCATCAGACTTCTTCATTTCGAAGAAGAAAATCGCTGCAAAGATGAGCGCGATGAGGGAGGCCGCAGGAACGATCCAGAATAATGTGTTTGGGTCCATTGTTGAGTTAATAATGTGTTTGTGCTTTTAAAAAGCGCGCCCTTAATAACACAAACCAATCTTTTTTGCAACACCTATTTACCACATTTTTTTAAGAGACAACTTTTTTCTAATCATTCTTCTATGGCGATACCGCCCAAAGACCAAAGATTCCCAAATACAAATAAACAGTTCACTACCACTATCTAACAAATTAAAGAAATCTCTGTCAGCCTACCCCCGATGACACACTATCATGCCTCTGTGAGCTTATCGTCACATTTCTGGCACTGCTGCCTCAGCGTGGTTCAGGCGTGGGTTTGGGCTCGGGTTTGCTGGGTTCCGCGGGCTTGGGGCGGATGATTGTTTCGCCCTCCATGGCTTGGTTGGCTTGGTCGCGCGCAATCTGTTCCGCGTATTCTGGGTCTTCCAACCACTTGAGGTGGGCGCGCGCTTGCTCTTCCTTGGCTTTGGCGCGGGCGACTTGTTCTCGCTTAGCCTCCAGCTCCTCTCGCAGGCTTGCTAGCTCGGTATGCGGTGGCAGCAAAAAGGCAGATACCCCCACGCAGATGCTGATGAAAAGCAGCACGATGAGCAGGAAGTAGATGCGCTCTAGACCATGGTTGCGCTCCTCGCGCTCAATGCCTTGCATTTGCTCAAGGCTTCGCTGGCGTTTGTTTCGTTGGGTGTTGGTGCTCATGGGTCGCTTTGCTTGGCTTAGGTGCGTCTCTCTCAGCTTTCTGCTTCAGGCTCGTCGTACCCCAGTGTCTTGTATGCGATGCGGCAGCACTGCTTGTAGTCCAGCTGCCCGTTGCTAAGTTGGGGGATGGTGTTGATGAGAATGACTTCGCTAGGGCTCCAACTGAAGGGGTATTTCATGTTGCTGATGCCGTAACGCATGGTGACTTGGTCGTTGGGTTCGAAATGACGGTGCGCAGAGGTCAGCATGACGAGCCGCTCTTGCCCATTGATGATGACCCCAATGACGGCTAGCTGGCGACCACGGTCGGTGGGCAGCTTGAAGTAGCGGTAGAGGACTTGCTCCACGGCTTGGTGGGCTATGAGCTCTTGTCCAATGCGGCTAAAGCGCATGCGTCGCCCTTCGATGCTGAGTTGCCCCGTGATGCTCAGCGAGGCGATGTCACCTGTGTTGATCCAGCCCTGCTGCGAGTTAGCAACGCTGGGTCCCTTGAGCCACAGGCTACCCAACTGCCCTACCCCAACGTGTAAATCCACGGCATAGGGGTTACCAATGCGAACAGCTGTTCCCTGCAAGACCTGACCAACCGAACACATGGTGCGGGTGCGGCTTTGCTTGGGGTGGTTGCCCGCCTCGGCCTCTTCGATGCTGACCAGCGCGCCACTCTCGGTCAGGGAGTAGGCGTTGAGGATGGTGAGCCCCCATTTTTCTTCCACGCTATCGCGCAATTTAGCGTTGAGCAGTTCCCCACTGCTGATGAGGTAGCGCAGCCCCTTGACATGCTGGTGGTCCGCCTCCCTCTCCATCAGCTGGTAGAGCAAACTTGGGCTGGTGAAGGCTAGTTCAACCCCGTATGTGCCGATGAGTTTAGCGAGGTGCTCAATTTTATTTTCGATGGGGTAGGTGATGATGCACTGCCCCGACAGCAGCGGCAGTAATAAGCCGAGGAAGAGCCCAATGCCCGTGTGATAGGGGTGGCTGCTCAAGGTGCTATTTAAACTGGCAAAGGGGAGTTGCTGTTGCAGTTGCAGCAGCTGGGCGAGTAGGTTGCGATGGCTGATACTGGTCGCCTTGGGAATCCCATCCTCCTGCCCCTTGGAGAAAAGTAAGAGGGCTTCATCATCCAACTGCATGGGCAATGCTTGCAACCACTTGCTGATTTGGGCGGGGCGGCTGAAGTAGGCGCGCAGCGAGCAGAGCTTCTTTTGCAGCTTGCTATGATCCTTCAAGATGCCATCAACAAAGACAAAGTCGCGCGGGTTAAGCCACTTGTATTGCCCCAGCTTGCGGCTGGTTTTTTTATCGGTGAGGAAGCGCTTGATGCCCTCCCGCGCGATGAGCTCTTCGCTGCTGTGGGGGTCGAGTTTGTAGTTGATGTTAACCGGGGAAATACCAGCCAAAAAGCACGCGAGGTTGGCGCAGATGGCATTGGCACCCGGCGGCAGCAAAATCCCCATGCGCTTGCTGCAATGGTGGACTTGGCGCAGGTGCTTGGCCAGCAGCAGGGCGCGGGTGAGCATCTGCCCATAGCTGATGCTCGTTTCATCCACCCCATTGATGATGCGGCTTTCGGGGTTGTCGCGCAGGGCATTCATGAGGAGCTGCGGCAGCGAGGCACGCAGCAGCGCGGGGCTGTCATGAAGCTCTTGCGCGGCACCCTCCATCCACGCGTAGTTGAGCTCCGCCACCGAGGCGGGGCTGGGCTTAATCGTCTTAAAAATTTGAATGAGGGGCTCTTCCCCCGCCACGCTCTCGCTGACAAAAAGGGGGGTCAGCGGTAGCTCCAACTCCGCTAAAAAGTGGAGGATGTCAGGGGTGAGCTCGTGGAGTTGCTGCGACTGCGCGGGGCAATGAGGCAGCAAAATAACAGGATTACCCGCCTTCAAATGGCTGGTAATGTGGATCAAACTATCCCGCATGCGACCATGGGGTACGGTGAAGACAATCCCTGCGGCCTCTTGGCCTTGCAAGTGGTGGTGGATGTCTTGGGCGGGCATGTGCTGCGCTTCCACCAACCACGTGATGGGTCGCTTGCGCCCCAAGGCCAACTCTAAAGCCTTGAGCCCCGCCAAATCCAATCGGTTGGGGATGTAGAGTTGGGCGTGCTCGCTCAACTCGGTATCAGGTGCTAGTTGAATGGGTGGCATGGTGCTTGGCGTGACTGATTAGTTGTTCAATTGAAGCCGCCCCTCCAAGGCGCGCATGATGGTGACCGCATCCGTATGCCCCAAGCCAGCCCCTGCGGGCATGCCCTGCGCAATACGACTGACATGGCAATTCAGCCCAGCCAACTGCTCCGCCAAATAAAGAGCCGTCGCCTCCCCCTCCACATCGCTGGAGAGCGCAAGAATGACCTCACAATCTGGGTGCTCGGCAATGCGCGCCAAAAGGCTGCTGATATTCAAATCTTCGGGCATGATGCCATCCAAGGGCGAAATCTTACCCCCAAGGCAATGATAAAGCCCCTTGTACATGCCGCATCGCTCGATGGGCAACACATCGGTGGCCTGCTCCACCACGCAGAGGAGGAGCTGATTGCGCTCATCATCCGTACACGCGGCACAAGACTTCCCCGCCTCGGCAAAAAAACCACACTGCGGGCAATAAGCCACACCATCAGCCGCCGACAACAAAGCCTGCGCCAAGTGCTTAGCATCCGTCGTGCCATGCTGCAACAACCACAGCGCCAAACGCTCGGCCCCACGCCCACCAATGCCAGGCAAGCGTGTCAGTTGGCTGATGAGCCCCCGCAGAGCATCTGGGTATTGAAGTGCCTTCATGCCCTCTTAAGGATAAAACGATGCAGCCAGCCCAGCGGGCGAACCAATTGCGAACAAAGAAAAACAAAGAACAAACAGCACGCAGGCGCACTGACATTCAACACCCCACCCCAAAACACCGCGCAGCAACTCGCCACTGCCAAAACCAGTAGCGATAAGGCAAGCATCGCCACCTGCCAAGCAAGGCGTGACTCATGCAGCAAAATAGCCGCAGCATAACAAGCCAGCAACACGCAGAGCCAGCCCGTCGCGCCAGCACTCAAGATGCTCCACTGCGCCTCCTCGGCCGACATGTAAAAGGGGTGATTGGCAAAAATTGATACCAAGAACAACTCCGCCTCATCATAAAAACCCAACATACCCACACCATTAGTCGCTAAAAGTGCAACAAACGCCAGCAACAGCACCGCCAACAAACGACGCCAAGCACAGGGCAAGCGCAACAGATAGCAACTCAACTTGAGGTACAGAGATAGCATGGCAGAGGGTCAGAAACGAAAGAAAGCGGTGGCGAGATTAGCTCTCGCGCACCGCTTGGAAATCGTTCAAGGAATTACGCTTCGAAACGTTGCACAATGAGGGAAGCATTGTGACCACCGAAACCGAAGGAGTTGCTCAAAGCCACATCAACCTTCATTTCACGACCCACATTGGCGCAAACGTCAAGGTCGCACTCTGGGTCTTGATTGAAGACATTGATGGTAGGTGGAACAAAGCTATCATTGATCGCATGCACACAAGCCAGCAACTCAACACCACCAGCAGCGCCGAGCAAGTGACCCGTCATCGACTTGGTGGAGCTGATGACCAAACCATTCTTGGCGTAATCACCAAAGGTATTCTTAATCGCCTTTGTTTCGCAGATATCACCCATCGTGGTAGATGTACCATGGGCATTGATGTATTGCACCTGCTCTGGCTTAAGACCAGCGTGGTCAAGTGCCATCTGCATGCAGCGGGAAGCACCCTCACCATTAGGCATGGGGGAAGTCAAGTGGTAAGCATCGGAGCTGACACCATAGCCAGTCACCTCAGCCAAAATCTTAGCACCACGAGCTTGCGCGTGCTCCAAGGTTTCCAAAATGACAACAGCAGCACCTTCACTCATCACGAAACCATCACGATCAATATCGTAAGGGCGGGAGGAAGTAGCAGGGTCATCATTGCGGGTAGAAAGAGCCTTCATGTTAGCAAAGCCCGTAATACCGATAGGAAGAATCGTTGCTTCAGTACCACCGCAAAGCATCACATCAGCATCACCAAACTTCATCATGCGCCAAGCCTCACCAATACAGTGATTGGACGTTGCGCAAGCAGTGGAAATACTCATACTTGGACCACCAAAACCATACTCCATGCTCACCAGACCACTAGCCATATTAGTAATCATGTAAGGAATGCAGAATGGGGAAACGCGACGTGGGCCCGACTTGATGAGAGCAGCAAGATTATCACCATGAATACCAAGACCACCGATACCAGAGCCAATCATCACACCGACGCGAGTCTTATCGACAGCCTCGGGGTCAAGCTTAGCATCCTCCACCGCCATGACAGCAGCAGCCATGCCGAGCTGTTCAAAACGGTCGCAACGGCGAGCCGTCTTGGGGTCATTTTTAAAGAAGGGAGTCGGGTCGAAGTCATGAACTTCGCCAGCAATGCGAGAAGCGTAAGGAGAGGCATCAATGCTCTTAATTTCAGTGATACCTGACTTACCTGCCTTCATGGATTCCCATGTTTCTTGGGCGGTATTACCGATGGGGGTAATGGCGCCAATACCAGTAATTACAATTCGACGGTCGTACATAACAGTTGAGTTTATCCTAGCGGATAGCTAGAGGGGAGTCAAGCATAAATAATGAGGAATTAGAAATTTGGGTTACTATTCACGGCTGGGTGCAGGTAATTGACCGAAAGGTATCGGTTAATAACGATAAATTGATGCAGAGCTCCCCATCTGCATTATCGAATACAG
>JAWXTZ010000118.1:0-6165 GCA_044433085.1 Akkermansia sp. | reverse complement strand
TTTGCGGCTTGAGAGGCACAAATATTAAATATTTGTGACACGAAAGCTACAAATTCACACCGATTAGCGACAAAAATCGCACGATTGACAGTGAACTCGGATTCAGCTTTGATTCGGTGCTAATTTTGCAAGGTGCCCTAAAAAGCTCACTCAAGTTTCACCCTCAGCATCGCTGCGGTTAAACTGACTCGGAGCACCGAGGAACTTGATGATGTTATCCAGCTCCTTCTTTTGCTTACGCACCTTCAGGGTATCTGGCACAAAGTCTGATTGCAAGCCGAGCTCCTTAACCACATCCTCAATCGTTTGATATTGCAGCGACACATCCTTAGTCGTGTTGATGATGGAAGCCGTTTGACAAGTCTCGATATCAGTAGCGTAGGTACGAAGCATCTTCTCATTATCCTGCTGCGAAAGAACTGGAACAAGTGTGACCAAGTGCTTGAGATAAACATCCAGCCCCGCCTTACCGCGCTCATCCAAACTCTTACCATAAGGCAGCCCCTCCGGAAGCACCTTTTGCACATTGAGGGGGGATGAAGGGGGCACCTCACTAGGCATCGCCGTGCTCGTTAGACTCTCCGACTGGGGTAAAGGCGCGACGAGAGCCTCGTCCTCAAGGGGTGGAGGCAGCACCTCAAACTGACTCACATCCTGTGCTTGCGGTGCATATTGCAAGAACTCATTCCGCAAATCAGGAGAAACCACAAACTCAATATTTTTCTTACTGGTGGTCGATTTGATCAAGATGAAGCGCGAGAGCTCTTGCAGCGTTCGCGCATGGTAATCTGGGTATTTCTTAACATCATCATAGGCTAGGGCGTCCAACTTCATTTCAAGCTGACGATACTCCTCCTTATAGAGGGCAAGGCGCGTCTCTACCGACTTATCAGGCAGGATGCTAGAGGCAAGACCCTCGTAAATGCGGGTCCGAGCAACCTGCCCTTCCACCCGACCGACCGTCTCCGTCAACTCAGGAGAGACATTCTTCACATCAACAGGTGACGCCTGATGCAACAGAGAACAAGAGGGCAATAAAGCCAAGAGGCTCAACATCGCCACAGAGCATTTAACTCGACTAAAACTCATAAAAAAAGGGGGATGAATCCAGACTCCATTAAAACAAGCCCCATGTGTGGATTCAAGTTTTGCCTGTGTCATAAACCAGCGCCCTGCACCTTACTTTTTCTTATCCAGCGCGCGGATTTGGTCACGGTACTGGGCGGCTGTCTCAAAGTCCAGCCTTGCGGAAGCCTCGCGCATGAGCTTTTCCAACTTGGCGATATGGGCAGCATCCGCCTTGGGGTCCTTGCCCCACTCTGGCGCATCTTCCGCAGCCATCAGCGCATCCTCGTCCTCATCAGCAGTGTACAGCCTCAGGGTACTTTGGTCGGCACGCTTGACGGAACGCGGGGTAATGCCATGCTCCTCATTGTAGGCCTCCTGAATCTTACGCCTGCGCGCTGACTCATCCAGCAAGGCTTGGATGGAATCGGTCACCTTATCACAAAAGAGCACACATTCCCCCCGCACATGTCGCGCCGCACGACCTGCGGTCTGCACCAAGCTGGTTTCATTGCGCAAAAAGCCCTCCTTATCCGCATCCAAAATGCAGACGAGAGATACCTCGGGCAAATCAAGCCCTTCGCGCAGCAAATTAATGCCGACGAGAATATCAACCGCACCACTGCGCAGCTTGCGCAAAATTTCCACACGCTCAATCGCATCAACATCGGCATGGATATACTCCACCTTCAAATTGACTTTACGCAGGTAATCGGTCAAATCCTCGGCCGTTCGCTTGGTCAGGGTGGTGACCAGCACACGCTCGCGCAGGGCGACACGCTCATGGCACAACTCGATGGTGCGGTCAATCTGCCCATCCAAGGGGGCAATGGTCAACTTGGGCTCCAACAAGCCCGTGGGTCGGATAATTTGCTCCACAATGAGGGGTTGCGCCAAGCTCTTCGGCTTAAAGCTAGCCACATCAGCGGTCGATGGGTGCGGCAATCGCTTCACCTCGTTGAGGCGGTGAAAGAAGACACCATCAAAGTCATCAGGCACTTTATTGATAGCTCGGCTCGCCTCTGCACTGCGGGCGTGGGTGTTGCCACGCTTGGCCTTTAAAATGGGGATAAAATTCTTGTTCCCCCGCACGCAGTTCACATACTCAAAGGCACCGGGGGTCGCACTGGCATAAACCAGCTGGGCTTGGTGCCCCATAAACTCATCAAAACGCAAGGGGCGGTTATCCAAGGCCGATGGCAGGCGGAAACCATGATCAATGAGCACCTGCTTGCGCGAGCGATCCCCCGCGTACATGCCCCCAACTTGCGGAATAGTCGCGTGCGATTCATCCACAATCGTCAAATGGTCCTTGGGGAAGTAATCTTGCAGGGTGGAGGGCATGCTACCACTCGCCCGCCCCGACAGGTGGCGTGAGTAATTCTCAATCCCCTTGCAAAAGCCTAACTCATGAATCAGCTCCAAATCATAATCCGTGCGCATCTTCAGGCGCTGGGCTTCGATGTGCTTGTTCTGCCCCTCCAACTCCTTGACGCGCTGCTTAAGCTCATCCTTAATGGCACGAATAGCGACCTCGCGCTTAGTCGGGCTGCTGACATACTGCTTGACGGGGAAGAAGAGGTAGCTGTCCAACTCCTCACGCTTGCGCCCCGTGCGGGCATCAATCAGCGAGATAGCCTCAATCTCATCACCAAAAAACTCCACCCGAATCGCCTCACCATCACTCTGCCCAGGGTAAATATCAACCGTATCCCCCCGCACCCGAAAGCGACCACGATCAAAATCATAATCCGCCCGCTCAAAAAGCAACTCGACAAGTCGGTAGAGCATCTCATCACGATCCATCTCCTGCCCCCGGTGGATGGAGAGGGTCAGCTCGCGGTAATCCTCGGGCGCGCCCAAGCCGTAGATGCAGGAGACCGAGGCCACCACAATCACATCCCGCCGCAGCAGCAGCGATCGCATCGCATTCAAACAAAGGCGGTCAATCTCCTCATTAATGGCGCTATCCTTCTCAATATAAGTATCCGTGCTAGCAATATAAGCCTCGGGCTGGTAATAATCAAAGTAAGAGACAAAGTACTCCACCGCATTGTTGGGGAAAAAGCCCTTCAACTCCGAATAAAGCTGCGCCGCCAAAGTCTTATTGTGAGAGAGCACCAACACCGGCCTATCCTGCCGCGCAATAATGTTAGCCAAGGTAAACGTCTTACCAGAGCCGGTCACGCCCATCAAACACTGGTGCTTGTTGCCTGCCTCCAAAGACAAGCACAGCTTCTCAATCGCCTGCGCTTGGTCGCCCGATGGCGTGTAGCTGGAATGTAAATCAAAAATAGGCATACGAAAAAGAAAAAATAAGAAAAAAATAAAATAAAAGACTAATAATAAATACCCTGCACAAAAATCAACACGTTCATTATATTTTCATTATATTTTTTTTGCCAGCAAAACGATTAAGGGGACCTTGCAAAATTAGGCGTGATGAGTTTTGGATGCAAATTGGCGCCAATTTGCGACAAAAATCGCACGATTGGCTATCATTCTGGATTGTACTTTGATTCAGAAACCTTGCGGATATCTTTATATTCAATATTTAAACTTTCACAGCTCATCGCATCTACTCCTTAAGAACATTATGACACATCACCATTCCTAATGCAATTACTAAGGGAAAAGATAGTGTTTGACATCCACGAGCTCCTACGGCAAGATAGAGGGCATACGATGTACATTCCTACTCAAGAAGAACGATACAGCAAGGTGGCCTTGTTCACCCTGATTTTATGTGTGATGGTGCCCAGCGCCGTCGTGGCAGGCTGCTACAGCAACATGGGCTTCATGTCCATCCTTGGTGCTTGTGCATGGCCCCTTGCCTACCCCATTGTGGCAGCTACGGGCAGCATGGCCACGGGGCTTATCATCTCCACCGCAATTCAGCTGGCGGGCTTTATTGGCTTAAGTCGTAGCAAACTGCCCGCCAAGCGCAAGACAACCATCGCCATCCTTTGGGGGATGAGCTTCGCCCTTGCCGTGCGCATTATCTTGGCCTTCGAGCTCAAGCAAGCGGTCATCCGCGCCTACTTGGAAGCGCAGTAATTACTGCGCTTTTTTCTTCTTGCTGGTCATCCACTTCATGATGAAGTAGAGTCCGCCAACAAGCACGACACCTCCGATAATGAGGGGTGTTTCGGCCTTAATGGCCGCCATCAACTCTTCGGGGGAGTTGAGCAAGGCGGGGTTATCGCGACCTACCTTATCGCCAAACCACGCCAAAACGGTGCACCAGATGGCGGAACCTGTGATGGTCGCAATGCTGAAATGCAGCATGGTTACCTTAGCCATGCCCGCAGGGATGGAAATTAAGTGACGAACGACGGGCAGGAAACGGGCGATAAAAATCCCCATGTCGGAGTACTCGCGCATTAAATCCTCGGCCTTCTCCACCTTTTCTGGTGGCATGAGAAAGTATTTACCGTATTTGTGAAAGAAGGGACGACCGAGGTACAGACCACAGTAGTACATGACCAAGGAGCCCACGTAGGAGCCAATGGTCCCCGCCAGCACCACGCCCCAGAAAGACATTTCCGCATTGGGCAGGGTTGCCATGATGGCAGCGGGGGGGACGACAATTTCACTTGGGACGGGAATGATGGAGCTTTCCATCGCCATCAAAAGACCAACGCCCCAGTAGCCGAAGTCTTGAACCCAGCCGAGCCACATCATAATCCATTCGTGCATGATTTCGTGCATTCTTCTATTATGCACAAGATGATTGTTTCATGAAAGCCTTTTTCTTGTCTTGCTTAGCTTTTTCTGTTATCATGCGAGTATGAAGTTCTTCGTGATAGCTGGGGAAAAGAGTGGCGACAAGCAAGGCGCGCTGCTCATTCGTGAATTGTTAGCCCGACGACCCGACATCGAAATCGTCGGTTTAGGTGGGGAGCAGATGCACGCCCTTGCCCCAGCTGTGGAGAATTGGACGGAGGAGGCGGCCGTCGTCGGCATTGTCGAGGTGCTCAAAAAATTCAGCTATTTTAAGAAGCACCTGCTGGGCATGGTGGAGCGCATCGTCGCCGAGCAACCCGAAGGGCTCATCCTCATCGACTACCCAGGTTTCAACCAACGACTCGCCGAGCGCGTGCACGAGCGATGCCCCAACACTAAGATTGCGTGGTTCATCGCCCCCATGGTTTGGGCGTGGCATAAGGGGCGCATCCCCAAGTTGGCGCGCGTGCTCGATTTGATGCTCTGCACCTTCCCCTTTGAAAAAAATCTCTTTGAGGACGCTGGATTAAAGACGGAATTTGTCGGGCACCCCCTTGTCGACGACATCCTTGCCAACAAGCGCGACGATGTGCGCGATGAACAGCTCATCGGGCTCTTCCCCGGTAGCCGCAAGCGCGAGGTGGAGGCCAACTTCCCCATCTTTGTCGAGACCGTCAAAGCCCTGCGGCTCAAGCACCCTGATTGGCGCTTTGAGACATCCGCCAGCTCGGACAAGCTTGCCGCCATCATGCGCAAGCATGCCCAAGATGCGGGGATGGAGGAGGGGATCATCAACATTTGCCCCGGCAGCTACCATGACTTGATGGACCGCGCCCAAGCCGCCCTTGTCACCAGCGGCACCGCAACGCTGGAGGCGGCACTTCACCAATTGCCCTTCGTTCTGGTCTACAAAGTCGCATGGGGCACCTACTGGATTGGTCGCATGCTACTTAAAATTAAATACCTCGGCATGGTCAACATCCTCATCGACAAGCCTGTCACCAAGGAGCTGATTCAATACGACTTCACCCCCGATAACTGCATTGCGGAGCTAGAGCGACTCATGCAGCCCGAGGCGCGCGCCAAGGTGCTAGCGGAGATGCAAGAATCCACCGATACCCTTGGTCATGGTGGGGCGGCAGCCAAAGCCGCACAAGCCATCATCAAAGCCTTCAATATTTAAGATAACTTAAATATTGAAAGTTTTTTTACCTTCCCCAAACGCCTTAGTTTAGGGGAGAGCGGGCAATTCGCATGTTACTATTCACGGCTGGGTGCAGGTAATTGACCGAAAGGTATCGGTTAATAACGATAAATTGATGCAGAGCTCCCCATCTGCATTATCGAATACAGCTCTGCTATGCGAATATTTCA
>JAWXTZ010000117.1:0-6265 GCA_044433085.1 Akkermansia sp. | reverse complement strand
CCCAAAAACGGCACCAGCAAGGAGAATTCAATCTAGCGAATTGCTCTACCACCTCTGGTGCTATATTGCCGCTATCTGGATTTCTGAAAAACGAGCAGTTATTCAGTAGTCATTAATTAAAGAAAAAAGTTTTAACTTTGCAATCCGCACTGTTAAACTTTACATGTATTTGACAGAAGAAAAGAAGGAATTTGTTCTCTCTAAGCAATTGCTAAGAAGCGGCACAAGCATTGGTGCTAATGTCGTTGAAGCCATTGAAGGTATTAGTCGTAAGGACTTTCAAGCAAAAATGTACATAGCCCTTAAAGAATGCGCTGAGACATTGTATTGGCTAAAATTACTTGAACAAACAGCCTATTTATCTCGCTCTGAATATAAGTCAATCGCAAAAGATTGCGCGGAACTTAAAAGAATATTATCGAGTATTACAAAGTCTACGAAAGAAAATTAATACCGCCGCACTTGCTTTGCTCCCGACCATCGGGCGATAGCCCGCTAATTCTATAATTCCCAATTCCCAATTCCCAATTCCTAATTGGAGCGAAGCGACTAAATCTTTCATTTACTGCTCACAATCCTAGCCATTTGCTGCTCAAAAAGCAAGATTTTTGAGCAGCAAATGTTAATAAATTGAGCAGATTGAGTCGCGTAGCGACTAAAACTCCTCGCGAATCAGCAACTTAATATCCTCGTGCACCTCATTCGGGCTTTGATCCGCATCAACACGGAACAACCAAGGCATCTCCATCGCAGAATAAATCCCCGCCACCTTCATCAAGAAAGGCTCATTCTCAAAAGCATCACGCGCCTCACCACGCGATTCCATACGCGAAAGCGACACCTCAACATCCTGATCCAGCCAAAGAGCCATATCAGGGATAGGCGCAAAATCCTCATTTGCCTCGCGAATCTGCTCCACATTGGCACCACTGGCACCCTGATAAGCCATCATCGACAAATAATAACGGTCCAGTAAAACCCAAGCACCACGAGCCAAGGCGGGCTCAATCAACTGGCGTACATGCTCGCGCCTATCCTGCAACAAGCAATCAATCTCATCCTCCATCGACAAACGCTCGTTTGCTAAGGCCGCCTCGCGAACACGCATCCCCCATGGGCCACGTGTTGGTTCAAAACTACGCACAACCTCAATACCCTGAGCCTGCAACATATCAGCTAACAGCTGAATTTGTGTTGATTTACCCGTACCATCAATGCCTTCAAAGACAATGAGTTTACCGCGCTTTTCTGAACTGGTCGTTTGCATAGTGCTGCCCCACAGGGGCTTTATTATAATAGCCTTTCCATCGCATGCTGTCCAGAAAAAACTAGTAATTCCTCAACCCATGAACCATTTGGCCCCAGGTATCCAGCGAAGAATCGCAGCAACAAAGGCCCACGCCGCAAGCGTAACAAGGGCGGAGGAAACAATCATATTCGCCAGTGTGTGCATGCCCAACAGTTCAACCACATCATAAATGGGACCAACAAAGAGATAGTGGCACATCCAAATACCAAAGGTGCAAATGGAAACACTGCGCAGAATAGCACACAACTTTTCAGAGCGCAGCGGCAACTTTTGCGCCATCAAGAACAAAGGAATCGTCATCAGCAGCGCATTGGGGCTGCACACGGTGAAGAACAACTCGACCATCGCTTCGCTGGATGTGGGCTCAGCCGTAATCGTCTTAAACCCGACAAAGGTCACCGTATAACCGACGAGGTACATCGGTACGCAGACAGCCAAGGTGCGCAACCAAGACCACTGCAGCGGGTACTTGACGAAGTAATGCCCCAGCAAGAGGTATCCATTAAAACCAGCAAAGTAGTACAGCATCCCAAACTCATTCCATGAACACTCACCCCAAAGATTTGGCACCAGATACTGGCGAATGTAAGGGATGAACAGCGTCACCACCCAAACGAGCAGGAAAAGCTGCATCTCGCGCTTACTCGCCTGCTTCACCCAAGCGGAAAAGAAGGGCAAGTAAAGATAAATGCCAATCAGCACAAAAATATACCACATCTGCACCGCATACAGGGAGAAAGTAAGCGGAATTTCAGCAATGCGCTTAGCCATCTCGCTCATGCCCGTATTAGGGTCAACCCAAGCAAAGAAGATATTCACATCCGCAGGCGAGCAGCCAAAGAGCGACAAAAAGAAGGGGAACAAATTATAAATCAGCGACCACACCAAGAATGGAATCACCAAGCGAGAAACACGCTTCTTCCAAAACTGCACAAAATCGCTCTCCTTCACTGGCAACAACAACACCCCCGTCACCATCACAAAGAGGGGGATAGCCGAACGCGTAAAGGTGTTATAAAAGCTACCCCAAACATTATACCACTCCTCACAACGCTGCGAGGGGTGCACATTATCCGTACAATGGTTGGATATCATCAAAAAGATGGCAATCAACTTCAAAAAGTCTAGCCAAGCCATACGGGGGCGCGGAGCAAGAGTGTTCATCGTGGCAACATCTTAACAAATGCATCGCTGGAAGTAAATGACGAACTTCTACACCGCGCCCATTGGGGAACTATGTCGCTTCGCTCCAATGAGAATTGGGAATTATAGAATGAGCGGGCTATCGCCCGATGGTAGGGAGCGAAGCATATGCGAGGGTGTTAGTTTTCTTTCGTCGACTTTGTGATGCTCGATAAAATCCTTTTAAGCTCCGCGCAATCATTTGCGATGGACATGTATTCCGACTGCGACAAATAGTCGGTTCGTTCGAGTAACTCCAACCAGTAGAACGTCTCAGCGCATTCTTTAAGGGCGATGTACATTTTCGCTTGAAAATCCTTACGGCTCACCCCTTCAATAGCTTCAACTACGTTTGCGCCAATGCTTGTGCCACTTCTTAATAATTGCTTTGAAAGGGCAAATTCCTTCTTATCATCACACAAATACCGATAAAGTTTAACAATGCGAATTGCAAAGGTAAAACTCTTTTCTTTAATTACGTTAGCCATAAATCCACAAACGACGCATATGCTTTGCTACCCCGCCCTCTAGGGCGCTCTATTTTAATTCCCAATTCCCCATTCCCCATTCCCAATTTTAAGAAACACTTGCTCTGCAATAAACTTGTGCGTCATCGTTGTGGGGTGCACATCATCATAAAAAACATACTTACCGACATCGACCTTGGGGTCGGCGGTCAGCGCCTTGATAAGTGGGGTCTTGTAGTCGGAGAAGCCGTGTTTCTCGGGCTCGGTGTAAAGCATCTCAAAAATCGCCTTCATGTCGATGCGCGTCATCTTGACATCGGGGTACTCCTTCTCATAAACATCCAAGTAAGCGGTCAAGGTCTCGTTATAAGTCAGGGAGAAGGCTGTAGCCGCAGCAGCACCCTCGGGCATCGTAGCATAGCATGGGGTCTTGCCAATATCAGGCAAATTGAACACGATGATATTTTTGGCACCCTGATGAATCAGCAAGGCGAGGCTATCCGCCTGTTCCTTGGCGGCGCGCTTGCCACCTTCGACAAACTTGTGAGCAATCATCGTCTGCCCCGAAAAGAACAAATTGTTCGCCCCCGCCCAAAGGCTCACCAAATCAGTGGCAGCAAAATCTTGACCATAGCGAGAGAAACCAAGATTCTTATCATTAATTTTGCTCTTAATCTGCTGGCGGACACTAGGCACATTTAAGGTAGCCGTGCCCAAATGAGTCATCGCACCACCGCGAGCAAAATTGGTCGCCAGTGCCGCTGGGGTATCCCCCGCCTTGTAGTTATCAGACTTGGTGGGCACAGGCATATCGAGCATCTCTGCCAAGTACTCATTCCACACCTTACCATTACTGAAACGCCCACCCGCATTAAAGGGCTCTGGATTAGCAGTGTTACCCGCATCAGACAGCGAGTCACCAAAAATATAAAATTGCGTATAATCAGCAGCCTGAGCAAAACTCAAGCCAGCAGCCAAGGCCAAAATCAGGGTAGAGAACTTCTTCGTCATAAGGTCTACCATTTAACATCAAGGGGGTAGCTAAGTCAAGGTAGAAATCGTGAAAAATAGCTCACATGCTTACGATCAAGTCGCCCCCATCAAAAAAGCACCGCGCCAAATGAATGACGCGGTGCCGAAAATAAAGATAAAACGTATCTTAGGCCTTTCTGCGGCGGCGGGCGCAAAGACCAGCCAGAGCAAGCAAACTCAAGGTAGCGGTGCTTGGTTCTGGAACAACAAAGACAACATCACCCTTAGCGTTTGTAAAGACCTTGGCGGAATCGACCGTCATAGTTTCAGTACCATCGCTTACAACAAGGTTGAATGTAGTGTTCTCATCCACTGCTTCCAAGCCATCAATAGTAATGGTGAAGTAGTCTTCACCAAAAATAATCCTCGCAAGCATCTCTGCATTATCGATATTTGACATTGTGCCCGCAAAATCAGCATATTGACCTTCGGTCAAGGTGAGATTAACCGTAATGGAATTGGAAATCTCAACGACTACATCGCTCAAACTACTGATGGTGTATGAAATATAGCTAAAACCAGCACCATCAACATTTGTTGCAATCGCAAGGGAATCATTGGTGGAAGCAGTGATGTTCAATTGTTCAATATCCAACTTGGCACTATCAGTACCAGTAACGCTAGCACCAGCAGCCAATGTCAGACTACCTACCGAAGAGGCACCTGCGGCACTAACCGTACCACCATTAGCAACAGAGAACTTGATGACGTCCGATGTATTGACACCATTGCTCAAGGAGAGCTTAGCACCATCAGCGACATTAACAGTAGCACTACCTGTACCAACTGTCGTGGTCAGGTTTTCGCCCAGAGCGAGCGTAGCTCCGTCCTTCACATTAACCACGGCTGTTCCAGTACCGAAATTCAATTGAGATTGAACATCCAAGGTACCATTGACATTAACGGTAGAATTAGCAGATTTCGCCAGCGTCGCACCATTGACAAGCTTCAAGTTACCATTGATATCAGCATTACCAAGGGAGCCTGAGCCCGCAGTAAGCGAGTTAGCAACATACTGACCTTCACCACTGACGGTCAGCTTACTATTCGAGAGCACAAGGTCGACATTATCTGTTAAGGTTGTATCAGCGGCAACATCGACCGTGTAGCTGAATCCCGAGCTAGTGCGGGTGTACAGGGCATCCTTAGAGATGGAGACTTCGCCCCCACCTGCAATGGCAGCCTTCAGGGAGGTGCTATCACCCAGCAAATTGGTGATATTGCTTTCAAAATCGCCAGCTGTATCCAGTGTCAAGGACTTGCCGTTTTTCAGCTTGACGCTGACATCATCAGCAAAGGCAAGTTTGCCGCCAGACATCACCACATTAGCACTACCCAAGGCGGCTGCATCAGCCAATTCTAAGGTACCGTTCACAACTTGGTAGGAACCTGTAAAGCTTTCATTTGCGCGAGCCATGCTTACTGTAGATGCGGTGTTGATTTCAATCGTACCAGCACCATTAAAGATGCCAAGCTTAACTGTTGCCGCATCGGATCCAATGGTAACATCCTTTTCATAGCCCAAGACGAGACGAGAAGTCGCCTCGTTTAAATGAATACCAGAATTCCACTGGGCATAACCAGTTAACTTAACGGTGGCATCATCAATATTCAAAGCGCTATAAGATAAGTTATCTGCCGTATAGCTCATCCCCTTGGTCATGGTGAAGGTGCAATGCTCGCCCTCAACACTGTCAATACGGAACCCACTGACGGCATAGCTATTGCTTATAAGCACCTCGCCATTCCAGGTATTGTCATCACTCATTTGCAGGTTAATATCAGAGTGTTTCCAATTAAGAGTACCATCAACCGTAATATTACCATCACCATTGAGGCTAGAGAGATAAAGAGTCTTGGCACCCGTCACATCAGGGTTTTCAATCGTCACATCCGCATTCAATTGCAAGTCATAACGAGTAGGCGATTCCGTATCAGCAGTGGCAATAATAGTCAAACCAGAAGAGCCTTCTGCAACTGTCAATTCACCTGTAAATGTATCAGGAGTGTAGGTGGTCGCGACAGTATCGGTATATGTTACAGCCTCGTCGCCTGTGAGTGTTTTATCTTCGGCCTGAGCCTGAGTGGCAACTGTTAAGCTCACCACACCAATCGCAAAGACCGCGTTAAGAGCTTTGCGCAGAGAGTTATTTAAGGCACTCCGTCAGATGTGTCGCGTGAGAGCTCTTAGCTAGGACATAAAAAAGACATGCCCACTTTCTATCGGATGTGGTATACTGCGGGTGTGAAATTAACAAATATACTTCCATTAGAA
>JAWXTZ010000116.1:0-6425 GCA_044433085.1 Akkermansia sp. | reverse complement strand
ACTTGCCGCTGTCAAAGTAGAAGGTGTCCTTCTCATTGCGAGCAGGGTGGTCTTCGGGGGTGTTCAGGGCATCAAAGCAGTGCCATTCATCTTCAATTTCAGGACCATCGGAGAGGGCAAATCCCATGCGACGCAGCACGCGTACGGCCTCCTCGCGAGCGAGGGTGATGGGGTGCAAGCCACCTTGGGATACGGCAGCACCAGGCATGGTCATGTCGATATCAGCCACGGCAGCAGCATCCAAATCAGCTTGAATCTTAACGCGGCAGGCATCCAAAGCCTCAGTAATCGCGCTGCGGGCTTCGTTGAGGAGGGCGCCCACTTCGGGCTTATCTTCCTTCGCGACATTTCGCATGCCCTGTTGCACTTGGGTCAAGGTGCCCTTCTTGCCTAAAATGGCAACGCGGGCATCCTCCAAAGACTTCATCTCGCACAGGGTGGCAATTTGACTCAGGGCGGCTTCTTTTACGCTTGCAATCTGCTCTTTCATAAGATGAAGCAACTATACTCTAATAGCTAAGAAAGTCAAGAAAAAGGAAGAACTTTGCCACCCACCATGCAGTGAAGCGACAAAGTTCTCTATTCAATTTTTTGTAGGGAGCTTTAGAACCTTTAGAAGGTTACACTAGCACCGAGGCTAATAATGTGGGCCCCATAGGTTTGTTTGAAGGACTGACCAAGGTAATCACCCTCAAGGTAAGTGCGGCTGTATTCATAGCCAAGCTTAACTTGAATGGAATCCGAGGCGACAAACTTGACAGCAGCTCCGACGGAATAGGTGAAACCACCCGACTCCAAATTATCTTTACCAGAAAGACCCGTTGCTGAATCTTTGAGCGTCACATCTGTGCAAGCCATCGCGTAACCAGCCTTAGCCCCCAAATCAATCATGATGTTATCGGTGACCAAGAAGTTGACATCATAGCCAAAGGTCAAGGGCATCATATTCGTATCAACATCCGCCACATAAGCGCCATCTGTGTAGCTTTCGCTACCGCCTAAGTAGGCAAGATAAAGACCAAATTGATGGCGAATATTGGATTGAGCGTTGTTGTACAGGCTAAATCCCAGACGGGCACCATACATGTCGGGGTCAGCGGAATCAGCAGCGATACCATACAGGGCTTCAAGACTGTAGGTTGGTTGCATGTCATAGGGAGTCAATGCCCCAGCTACGCCAGGTGTGGTGTAGGAATAGGCCGAAGCACTACCAGCAAAAGTTGCAGCCAAAAGCAAAGTGGAGAATAGTTTGTTCATAGTTTCACTGGTATAACATAGTGAAGAGCGGGGTACAAGCATAAAGTTTAGGGGACCTTACGAAATTAGGCGTGATGAGTTTTGGATGCAAATTGGCAAGGTACCTTTATCGTGCAACACGCATTTTTACACTTTACTGCCCCTAGCCTACTTGCTATTCTAAGAGAATGCTAGCCACTCTCAAACAATACTTTTTCGATTATCAAACACCCATGAGTCGCCGCCAATTTTGGCCGAGCTTCATCGGTGGTAACATCGCGGTCTTACTGCTCTGCATCGGCATGTTCTCCTGCTTGTTCGCCTACCTCGCCAAGCAGGACAGCGAGCCGAGCAACCTGACGCAAAGCATCACCATCAATGGTGACAACACCATCCTGAACAAGCACCTCTTTCCCGACTACAAAGTCAAAGTTGGTGAAGAACTCCGCATC
Source organism: Akkermansia sp. (assembly GCA_044433085.1). Classification (GTDB taxonomy): domain Bacteria; phylum Verrucomicrobiota; class Verrucomicrobiia; order Verrucomicrobiales; family Akkermansiaceae; genus Akkermansia. The sequence continues at coordinate 4,737 of JAWXTZ010000116.1, read as the reverse complement.
GAGCAAGTGTGCGAACTCATCGATGGCAAAGCGCACTACACCACCACCAAAACCATCACCGAAGCAGGGAAAGAGCCCATCATCACCATCAGCCACGAACCCTTCACCCATCAGTTCATCAGCTTTTTTGGGCGCATCTCCCTGCTCTCGAACATCAACCTAGTCGGTCTCATCATCGCCTTAGATTTAGTGATTCTAATCACCACCTGCATCACCCTTCGCCTGCTGCGCAACAGCGTCACCCGCCTTCGTGATGCAAATCTCAGCCCATGGCTCATGCTCCTCTACATCGCTGGTGGACTAGGGCAACTCGCGCTGCTCATCATCTTCTGCTTCCCCAGCAAAGCACAAATGCCTCCCAGTAAGCCTCAAACCTGATAGCTAGCTCCATCATCTCATGCAGTACCTACGCCCCTTTGCCATCCTCTTTTTCTGGGGGTGCTGCCTAGCAACACTTCCACTTTTCATCTACGGCAATGCCTTCGCCCTGCTGCTACCCATCATGGGGCTAACACCCTATTTATCAGGCAACATGTACGAAGGCATCGGGTGGTTCATCACCGTAGGAATCAACGCCATCCTCTGCATCGCCGCCTTCATCCTCTACTTCTGCGGGATGGAATACGCCATACTACTGCCCATCATCTGGATAGCCGCCCACTGGCTCGCCATGGCAAGAGAGCTCTAAACCCGACCTCCACCAACATGTCCGAGTCTATCCTAGCCCCAATCTCTATTTTTCTAGCCCTCATCACTTTAGGGGCACTAAACTGCAATTGGCAGAACCTACTATCACCAATATTAAAAACCAAATGGCACTCACCCGTACCCTTCATGGGACAAATCACAGGTGTACTAGCCCTACTCCTCTACCCCCATGCAGACCTAACTGCCTACTGGTGGGTACCCATCATTCTCGATATCAAAAGCATCATTTTGATACCAGAATTAATCAAACTATATATCGAGTACAAACAATCAACGAGCGAAACAGAGCAGAAGCAAACAAAAAAGAAAGATCAAAGCCATGAATAAAAAAGAGCTTAAAGAATATCAGCATGACATCGAAAAGGCTTTTGCTCACTGCGTCCGCCCCGAGCTGATGGAACGAGCCCTTGCAAGAGCATTCAGCTCAAAAAGCCAAAAATTAGCCCCTCTTACCAACGGTGACCCAGCGGGATTTCTCATGATGAATTTAGCTTCGAAATCTATTCCATTCCACTTCGCAGATAAGCACCCCTTTCTATTCTACACAACACAATGGTCATTGTGGAATTGGAGTTCCGTGAAAAGGCAAATTGACGACAACATTGGATTCATCGCCATTGATTTAGTGAATCACGACCTCCTCTTCCAAACAGAAGCCTACCTCAAAAAAGAGTACAAATGCCGATTCTTCCATTTCAAAGCGCCACGATAAGCCCCCCCCCCAATAACGCAAAAGGCGCAACTATATACTCGCTTTCATTCCACTTATGGCAAGAACTCCTCTTCGTGAGCCTTAAAAAAGTTAAAATAATCGCGCACCGTATCAAAATCTGTCCAGCGTTTCGTGGTGACGGGGCAGGCATCAAAATCATAGACGCGGGCACCCTTGAGCGCAAGGAAGAAGGGTGAATGAGTCGCAATGATGAACTGGCAATCGTAAAAGCGCGCACAGTTCTCAATCAGCTGCACCAGCTCCTGCTGACGCTTGGGCGAAAGGCTGTTTTCGGGCTCATCCAGCAGGTACAGCCCGCCATCCTGCAACTTCTCCACGAAATAGCGGAAGGCGCTTTCACCGTTCGAGCTCTCCCGCGCGCGCCTGTTGCTGCGCTTCTTGACAAAAGATTGCATGGAGCCCCGCCTCACCTCATTGCGCTTTCTTAAAGCCTCGTAATCATCAATCGACATCAGCCGAAAACCCTTATTACGCGCCATCTCGACGTACTCCGACTCCAGCCCCTGTCGGCGGAGCGACACCCCACGGTTCATGTTGCGCAAATTGATGACATAATCAAAGACATCATCACTCGTTATAATCTCCGCCCGCTCATAGCACTCACCCGTAAAATCGGGCGTGCAGCAATCCACATAACGCGGAAAATAGTCCGAGCTATTATAAGGTGCATTACGATAAGCCCGCAGCAACTCCGCAGTAATATTCAGAGCCGTTGTTTTTCCTGAGCCGTTGCCCCCACAAAAAATCGTAATAGGCTCAAAGTCGATTCGGCACAGCTCCTTAGGCGGAAAAATCTGAAAGGGGTAATAGCTATCCGCATAACTGTCATCACTACGATGTAAAATTCCCTCCTCCATACGAGCCGAGCACAAAAGAATATTTTGCAGATAGAGCATGCCATAGCTTAACACAATGAGGCACAAAGATTCAAGCCCAATCCCACTAACTGAACCCCCTCGTTTAAAAGATTCCTTAGCTGTTCGCAGAGCATCAAAAAAGCCCCCTAGTAGCAGCTAGAGGGCTTTGTATTTGAAAAGGTATTCAATAAAAACTGAATGACTAAAGAAAGTATATAAAATTACCGCCTCTTGTCAAGCGGGAGGATTAACTATTTAACCTTTCTATAGCAAAGGGCTTCGCTGTTTCCAACGAAGCCCTTCTGTTTTCCCTTTCGGGATGGAGGCGAGGGGAGTCGAACCCCTGTCCTGAACACCCTTAACGCAAGCATCTCCATGTTCAGATGTAGCTTGGCTGCTTCGCTGGAGGTCCGCGCTACATCGGCCTTCCTCCTCGCTAGTGACCTGTTGATGTCACTGACGACGCGGTCACCCCGCCGTCAATCAACCTATTAGTTTATGAAAGTGCGTTGCCTAATAGGCATTGGCAACGGACTCTGGCGCCTTAATTAGGCTGCCAAGGCGTATTCTTTGTTGGAATATGCATTTATTTGTTTAATCGGCTTTTAAGGAGGCCAACCGATTAACCTCCACATGCAGCCGGCGTCTTAAATATTCAGTCGAAACCAGGACGCCCCCATGTTTTTTCTCAATCCGCTCTAGATCATTGATACAAAAAAACGACCTTTTGTTAAAGACCGTCGTTTTGTTGCTTTCGCTTCTTGAAAAGTACGCCCGTAGGGATTCGAACCCCAAACCTTCTGATCCGTAGTCAGACGCTCTATCCAATTGAGCTACGGGCGCATTTTGTTGTTTCCGCATCGTTTGCTGCGTTAGCTGCGGTGCGTGGCGAAAGTATACAGTTTTTTTAATCAGAAGTCAAGCAAGAATTGCAATTATTTTTGTAGTTTTGCCATTTATGCTGGGGTTTCGCTGTCATAATCGGCTTAGTGGTGATTGATTACGGAGCGAATTTTATTTTCATTTTTTATCCGAGACGATGCAGAAAATCCTCGTAGCCGAATTGCTTGACGACTTTTACGCTGCCGTCCTCCTGCAAGATGGCGATATCGGGGTGCGGCACGCCGTTGAAGTGGGTGGTTTTGACGATGGTATAGTGGCTCATGTCATCGAAGATGAGTTCGTCGCCCAGTTGCAGTTCGTGATTGAAGGAGTAGTCACCGATGACATCGCCCGCGAGACAGGTGGGGGCACCGAGTCGGTAGGTGTGCTCTTTCTCCCCCGCTTCGCCTGCGAGTTGGTATGTTTCATTGGGCAGGGCTAGGGCGGGTTGCTGCTCGCTGCCTACTGCATCGGATGGGTGGATGCTGAAGAGCTCGGGGCGGTAGGGCATTTCCAAGACATCGGGCATGTGGGCGCTGGCGCTGATGTCTAAAATGGCGTGGCGGTAGCCCAGCGAGTCGAAGATGTCGAGCACGCGGGCGCGCAGCACACCTGTGTGGATGCACCATGCTTCCCCCGGTTCCAGATAGACTTCGATTTGGTAGCGTTCTCGGATTTCGATGATGAGCTCGATGAGGGCTTCGCGGTCGTAGTCGGGTTTGGTGATCCAATGCCCGCCACCGAGGTTGAGGTAGCTGATTTGTTCGCTGGCGAGCAGTTCGGCAAATTGCGTTTCAAAGGCACGGAAGGTTTCGATGAGTTCCCCCGCCCCTTGCTCGCAGAGGGTGTGGAAGTGTAGCCCATTGATGCCGACAAGGGCGTCTGGCGTCAGTTGCTCCTGCGGCAGTCCGAGGCGAGAGCCGGGGATGCAGGGGTCGTACAGGGGGGTGTGCCCTGTGGAGTGGCAGGGGTTGATGCGTAGCCCGAGGCGCAGTTCGCCCGATTGAACGCGCGGGGCGGCGAGGCATTGCTCGCGGTAGCGCAGCCACTGGGGCACGCTGTTAAAGTCGATGTGGTGGGCGAAGCTGAGCAGTTCGGTCAGTTCATCGGGGCGATAGGCGGGGGAGTAGACGGCTACCTCGCCCCCGACATGGTCGCGCCCAAGGCGAGCTTCGTAAAGCCCCGATGCGCAGCATCCCGCGGCATAGGGGCGCAGGTGTGCCAGCGCATTGGTGGTGGAGCAGGCTTTGAGGGCGATGAGCATGTGGGCACCGCTGCGCTGCCCGACTTCATGCAGGATTTGGGCGTTACCTTGCAGGGCGGCTGGGGAGATGATGAATTGGGCCATGTGTGTTTAGGGGGGTCCTTATTAAGAAACAGCGCAAGCGCCCATCAGTCCCCTAATACAGGATGATGGACGCTTGAGAGTGTAAGAAGAGGGGGGGGGTAAAGTGGGGGTGATTAGCTTTCGGGAACAACTTCGGCAGCGGGGGCTACTGGGGCTGTTTCTTCAGCTTTAAGCAAGGCTGCTTTTTCTTGAAGCAGGGGTGTCAGGCG
>JAWXTZ010000115.1:0-6459 GCA_044433085.1 Akkermansia sp. | reverse complement strand
CAGCCATCGTTCTCCTCTTTACGTTTTTAATGGCTCTGGTCATCGCTGTGCTCATTAAACCCTTCCAACGCAGGTTGGAGGAGCTCTATCAAGCGGAGGGACGGCGCCAAGGGATGTTGGTTGAAACGATTCACGGCTCACGAACGGTTAAATCGCTGGCGGTGGAACCTGTGTTGCAACGAAAATGGAATGATACCGCAGCTTACGCCATTTCCCGATATTTCAGGGTTGCCAAAATATCCATGACCGCACGCACGGCATCCACTTGGTTGGAGCGCATTATGGGTGTAACCATCATCTGGGTGGGCGCGCTTGCTGTCTTTGATGGTGAGCTGAGCGTGGGTGCGCTCATCGCCTTCAACATGCTTTCTGGTCGTGTGACTGGTCCTTTGGTTAAGATTGTCGGTCTGGTGCATGAATACCAGCAAACTGCGCTATCCGTGCGCATGTTGGGCGTTGTCATGAATACGCCTTCGGAGCACTCGGGCGGTGGGATTCAGCAGAGTTTGCGCGGTGAGATAACATTCCAAAATGTTCGCTTTCAGTACTTGCCCGATGCTCCACCTGCCATCGCTGACTTTAGCTACACCATTCACCCTGGCACCACCATTGGTTTGGTTGGTCGCAGTGGCTCTGGTAAGAGTACGCTCACCAAGCTTATGCAAGGCCTCTACCCCCTGCAGCAAGGTATCATCAAGTATGATGGGATTGACCTGCGAGAGATTGACCAATCACACCTACGCTCTCAAATTGGGATTGTGTTGCAAGATAGCTACTTCTTCCATGGAACAATCAAAGAGAACCTCACCATCACCCGTAAAGACGCCAGTATGGAGGAGGTTATTTACGCTGCCCGCATTGCAGGTGCGGAGGAATTCATCCAAAGCCTGCCACGCGGATTTGATAGTATTCTAGAGGAAAACGCCAGCAATCTATCAGGTGGACAACGCCAACGCCTGTCCATTGCTAGGGCCTTGTTGCCTAATCCTCGCATTCTTATTTTTGATGAAGCAACCAGTGCCCTCGACCCCGAGAGTGAGACGCTCATCCGTCGTAACTTGAAACAAATCGCGCGAAATCGCACGGTCTTTATCATTTCACACCGCCTTTCTATCCTTTGTCGGGCGGATGAAATTGTCGTTTTGGACAAAGGTCAGTTAGCCGAATGTGGTAGCCACAAGAATCTCCTTAGCAAAGGTGGCATCTACGCTGATTTCTGGCAACAACAAATGGGAGTGGAAGACTAATAGAAAGATAATCCATCATGGACAAAAAACTTAAACCCCTGACTGATGAAGATATCGCAGCTTGCGAACCAGAAGCAATTTGGTTAGAAACAAGAAAAGTTCCCATCCCAGCCTATACGGTCTTGTGGTTGCTCATCATTTTGCTGCTTGCGGCAGGTATATGGGCAACGTTTGCCCAGGTTGACCAGACGGTTGTTGCCGAGGGTAAACTTGTGACGACGCGCCCTAATATCACCCTTAAGCCTCTAGAAAATTCGCTGGTTGACAAAATTCTTGTCAAGCCTGGCCAACGGGTGCAAGCCGGTGAAGAACTGATTACCTTTGATACGACCATCAATCTATCAAAGATAGAGCAGCAACAATCCTTGTTTGATAGCAAACGTGCTGAGATATTGCGTTTAGAGGCAGAACGTCAGCAAGCGAGTTCCTTCTCCATCCCGCAAGACCTAAAGGAGCATGAGACCGCGCAACAGCAAGTTCTGATTTTTGATGCAAGGCGACATTACTACGAAGGTAAAATTCGGTATTACGAACAATACATGGCGAGATACAAGAAAATGGCCGATTCCTTAGAAGAGTCGCTCAGCATGTATAAGGAGCGACAAACCAGCATGTTGCGCATTGAGAAAATGTATCAAGATTTGGCGGAAAAGAAAAGTGTTCCGCTCAAAGATGCCCTTGAGGTGCAGATGCAACGCTTGGCCAACGAGATTGAAATTGAAAATCAACGAGCCAATCTTGTATCCTATCGTCAATCGATTTTGCAAGCGGAGGCAGAGCGAGACGTCTTTATCGCAGAATGGCAGCAGGGTGTTTCCAAAGACTTAGTTGAGGCCCAGCGCGAACTGCTTGGTCACGAGGATGCTCTTAAGATGTACACGCTACTTTATCAGCAGAACGCATTAAAATCGCCATGTGAGGCTATTGTTCATGAAGTGGCACCCTATCAAGATGGTTCGGGGGTCCGAGAGGCCGAGGCGTTGATTACACTCGTGCCGATAGATGTGCCGCTTGAAGCAGAAATTGATATTCAGCCCCTTGATATTGGTCGCATCAGGCTGGGCGATTTGGTTCGCATTAAACTCGATGCCTTCCCCTTCCAACAGCATGGTACACTCACGGGGCGCGTTTTGAATATCTCCGCTGATACGCATGAATCAAAATCAAACTTTGATCAATCGGATCAGGCCACCACGGCAACAGGTGGATCGCGTCCGCAGTTTCGTGCTAGGCTTGGTTTAAGTGGTCATTTGACTGGTGTCAATGATAGCTATTGGCAATTGGCTGGGATGAAATTGCGCGCAGAGGTCAAGGTCGGTGAGCGTAGCGTTATCCAGTATATTCTCAATCCATTCCTTAAATCGCTGGACGAATCCATCAGGGAGCCCTAATTGCGCGCTATTTTCCGTGGCAAAAGCGTTAGCGTAACAGCGCTTTGACGCTAACGCGTTTGCCACGGAGAATAGAGCGGGCTTTCAGCCCGAAGGAATTGAGAAGCAGCAGAAACTGGGCGTGTGGCGTGGTGCTAGGTTTGCATCACGGACATTTGGTGGTGTTGCTTGCTGGTTTCTGCTGCAACTTAAGGGGGACTCTGTCCCCCTCGCGCTGCTCAAGGGTCTGCGACCCTTAAGAAACCCTTCTCTTTGGGCTGCTTCTTGGTTCCTCCTCCCTTCACACAAAAAGGCTGGGCACTTTCGCACCCAGCCTTTTCAAAATTTAGCTCAAGACTATCCTTTACTTATCGCTCAAGGAACCAATGCCAGGAAGCACCTTGCCTTCAAGTAATTCCAAGGATGCACCACCACCAGTGGAGCAGAAGGAAAGCTTATCAGCTACCTTAAACTTCTTCGCAGCTGTCACCGAGTCACCACCACCAACGATGGATGTGCAGCCACTTTCAGCCAAGCATTCAGCCACGGCCTTCGTGCCCATGGCAAAGCAATCCAATTCAAAGACGCCCATTGGTCCGTTCCAAAGGACGGTCTTAGCACCCTTGATGATGTCGCAGAATTGTTCGATAGCCTTGTTGCCAATGTCGATGCCCATGGCACCTTCTGGCAGGGAACCACCTTCAGCAAAGCATGCGCTGTTCGCTGTTTCTGCTCCGTCTTCAAACTTGAAGGTGTAGCAAAGGTCTGCTGGGAGGACGAATTCTACTCCGTTAGCCTTAGCTGTTTCAAGGATTTCACGTGCCAAGTCTAGCTTGTCACCTTCAATCTTAGATGCACCTACGTCATAGCCTTGTGCTGCCAAGAATGTGTTGGCCATCGCACCACCAATGAGGAAGCACTTGCTCTTTTCCATGAGCTTGGAGAGGACTTGAATCTTGTCAGATACCTTAGCACCACCCATGATGACAACGAATGGTTGTTCTGGGGCGTCAAGCTTGCCTTCAAGGTATTCAAGTTCCTTTTCAATCAGGAAGCCCATAGCGGATTGTGTAGCAAATTCTGTCACACCAGCTGTGGAGGCGTGTGCGCGGTGGGAGGAACCGAATGCATCGTTAACAAAGATGGTAGCGTCAGCAAGGAGTGCCTTAGCAAATTCTGGGTCGTTCTTCTTTTCCTTCTTGTCGAAGCGAACGTTGTCCAAAAGCATGATTTCACCGTTTTGAAGGGCTGCGCGGGCAGCTGTAGCAGCTTCACCAATTGTTTCAGGAACAAAACCTACGGCTTGACCAAGGTGGGTGCCGAGGCATTCAGCAGCAGCCTTGAGGGAGAAATCAGCTTCAAAACCTGTGCCAGCTGGGCGACCAAGGTGGGAGCAGAGTACGAGCTTAGCACCATTTTCAAGGAGGTACTTGATGGTAGGAAGGGCTGCAACGATGCGAGCGTCATTAGTGATAACACCATCCTTCATAGGAACGTTAAAGTCCACACGCATGAGGACTTCCTTGCCGGCGACGTCGAGGTCGCGTACAGTGAGTTTAGCCATTGTAGTTGATTTGTACTGAAATGTTAAAAGTCGCAAAACAGCAGGTGTGCAGCTCTGCAAGGATATTGTACCCAGTCTCCCCTTGCAAATCAAGGCTAAATTTTCTTGTTATTGTGCATCGTTGATGCTAGACTTGGGTTCACACGATAGAATTTATCAATATGGCTAATCCTGATACATTTACAGAGACGACACAAACGGGTCTCGGTGGTAATTTGGGCAATTCCTGTGGCAAGGTGATTGCTGGTGTTATTTTGTTCCTCATTGGGGTCGTAGGGCTCTTCTGGAATGAAGGGAACTATGTGAAGACTCAAAAGGCGCTCAACGAAGCCCAAGAGCAACTGGTCAATGTGAGTGATATTTCCACCTACCAAGCTGCGAATGAGGGCAAGGTTGTCTTTATGTCTGGCACGGCGATGACGGAGGACGGCGTTGAAGACTCGACCTTCGAATTTGGTATTGTGGCTCTTGCGATGAACCGTAAGGTGCAATACTACCAGTGGCAGGAAGAATCGGAGAGCAAGGAAGAGCAAAAACTGGGTGGCGGTACCGAAACGGTCACCACCTACAGCTACAAGAAGGTTTGGTCGGATGAGCCTATTGATTCCTCTTCCTTCGAGAAGGCGGGGTACAACAACACGGTGGCCCTCGGCAATGTGAAGGAAGAATCGTTCTATGCTAAGGATGCTAGTATGGGTGCTTATCGTTTGAGCCAAGCCCAGATTGCCATGATTTCTGGTGGTGATTTGCTTTCTTTGGATGATGTGGAGATAGCCGTCGATGAAGATGTTAATGCCGAGGTACTGGATGATGTTCTCTACATCCACGCCAGCGCGAACAGCAGTGCTGATGCTCAAATTGGCGATATGAAAATCTCTTGGACCTGCCTTGGTGAAGAAATGCCGGTGAGCTTCATTGCCCAGCAACAGGGTAAAAGTTTTGTTCCCTTTGCGGCTTCTTCTGGTCGCGATGTCTTCATCCTCAAGTCGGGTGTGCAAAGCCCCGAGGCGCTCTTTGGTGATGCGCATTCGGACAACAACATCATGCTGTGGGTGATTCGCATCGTTGGCTTTATTTGTGTCGCCATCGGGATTAGCTGCCTTGCTGCCCCCTTGCAAGCCTTGGCCAATGTTGTTCCCTTCTTGGGAAGCATTGTTGGTGCTGCCAGTGCCATCATCGCCTTCATCATTGCCATTCCTGTCAGTTTGGTGGTCATTGCCGTGGCTTGGTTGTTCTACCGCCCTGTGATTGCTATTATTCTGCTGGTGCTTGCTGGTGGGGTGCTTTACATGGTGTTCAAAAAGCGCAAGAGCGCGTAAAACGACACACAATTTGATCTTCAAGCCGCTGTTCACTTGACAGCGGCTTCTTTTTGTCTTATACCTATCTGCGCGATGATTATAGATACCCACTGCCACCTTGCTACCTCAAAATACACGGATATGGATTCAGTCGTTCAAGAGTCCATGGACTTGGGTGTCACCCACTGCATCACACAGGGAACGCACCGTGCCGACTGGCAACCCCAGCTGGATTTGGTCAATCAGTACCCCGAGTTTATGAGCTCTTGCCTCGCCATCCACCCCTCCGATGCTGCCGAGGCAACAGACGAAGACATGGAACTGCTGCGCCAACTTTGCCGCAGCAACCCGCAAGCCGCCATCGGCGAAACGGGGCTAGACTACTACTGGCCTGCGCCCGAGGGCTGGACGGAAGAGCGCTACCACGCCCGCCAGCACGAATTGCTGGTGCAGCACTTTGAGCTGGCGCAGGAGTTGGGACTCAACATCTCCCTGCACACCCGCGACCGCAAGGGCTGGGCATGCTTTGAAGACTGCTTTGCCATCGCCAAACAATTCCCCAAGGTTCGCCCTGTCTTCCATTGCTTCATCGGTACCAAGGAGCAAGCCACCCGCATTTTTGAGGAACTCAATGGTATGATTTCCGTCACTGGTATCGTAACCTTCAAGAAGAGTGATCAAGTGCAGGAGGTCTTCTCATGGGCACCCATCGAGCGCATCATGTTGGAGACCGATTCCCCCTTCCTCTCCCCCGAACCCTGCCGAGGTCAACTCAACATCCCCGGCCGCACCCGCTACGTGGCTGAAAAAGTCGCCCAGCTCCGTCGCGTCTCGCTGGAGGAGATTGCCGCCCAAACAACGCTCAACGCTCAAGCTTTCTTTAAATTGTAAGTTTTTCACGAATTGGGAAAAAACTTGCTAAAAATAGAAAGTTTTTTCTCTGTGGAGAAAAAACTTGTTGAAATTAGGGGGGGGGG
>JAWXTZ010000114.1:0-6557 GCA_044433085.1 Akkermansia sp. | reverse complement strand
GCCCTTGAAGCTCTTGCGGGCACGCAGGTTTTCCATGCCTTCCTCGATACCGGGGTTGTTGATGCCCATGTGGTTGACGATGGCTTGTTGCGGGATGCAGCGGAAGAGTCGCGGTTTGGGGTTGCCCGATTGCGCCAGTGGGGTAAAGGTGCCTGTTTCCACAAAGCCAAAGCCGAGTCGGCCGAAGGCATCGACGGTCGATGCTTCCTTGTCCATACCAGCTGCCAAGCCTACGCGATTGGGGAATTTCAGCCCCATGATTTCAACAGGGTCATTCACGGGGCTACCCATGATGCTGCCCAAGATGTTCATTGTTTCTGCCGTTCGCAGTCCTGCGAGGGTCAGGGTATGAGCTTGTTCGGGATCGAGTTGGAATAGAAACTTCTTGGCGAGTTGGTAGAGGAATGGGGACACTTTAAATATTGGTTTATTGAAACGACTGATAAGCTGTTAGTCGGAGGTGATTTTATGCAAAAATAGGAAAATATTCAAGACTTATTCGTCAAAATCGGCTTCATCAACAACGATTTGTTTGACCCAGCCGATGGCATCGCAGCCAAACTCAACTTCATCACCTACTTGCAGATAGGGGATATCATCAGATCCCATGGCAACACCACAGGGCGTGCCTGTTGAGACGACATCACCAGCATTGAGGGTCATGAATTGGGAAACATAGGCCACTAGCTTGGCAACGGGCCAAATGAGTTGGGAGGTGCATTCTTTTTGACGCAGCTCGCCATTGACCTTCAGCTGAATGGTCAGTTGGTCGGGGGTGGGTATTTCGTCACGCGTGACTAAGGTGGGGCCAAAGGGGGCAAAGCTGTCGTAGCTCTTGCCCTTGGTCCATTGACCACCGTGCTCCAACTGGTAGCTGCGCTCGCTGTAATCACACATCAGGGTGTAGCCGATGATGGCGCGCTTGGCTTCGGCCTCGGTCGCGCGGTGCAGGGGGCTACCGATGACGGCAACGAGTTCGACTTCATAGTCTAACTTGGTGGCACCTTCGGGGCAGATGACGTAGGATAAGTCCGAGCTGATGGCGGAGACGGATTTGAGGAAGATGGCGGGCTCTTGCCTGTCTTCGCTCTTAAATTCGGCGGCGTGTTTGGCGTAGCTTAGTCCCAGACAAGCGATGGTACCGGGTTGCACGTGAAGCGCGCTGGAGAGCTCCAGCCCTTCCATATCGACGGGTACGCCATCGGGCGCGCCTTTGGAAATCCATGTCTCAATCTCTTTGCGCAGCTTTTTGCCTTCGGGTTGCATGGCGCTCCAAAGCTCTTCTTCTTTGGCGCTCATGTCAATGTAGCACTTGCGCTTAGGAATCCAAAGACCGATGACGCTTTCGCCATCGTCATCTGCGTAGTATTGTAATCTCATAATGGGGGATAGAAAGGGTTTACATGTCGTCCCACTCTTCAATGCGGTCGGGGATATCTTCAATGAAGCTAGGAAGGGATGGGTCGGACTTTTTGGTGCCTGCAGGCAGCTTGTTCGGTGCTGTGATGGCTGGCGCGGGGATGGGGGCGACGCTACTATCCTCCTCAAACCACGGTGGGGTGATGTCGTCGCCTTCTTGCACGGCTTCTTGTTTGTGCGCCACGCTTGCGACGGGGTCAGCTAAAAATTCGGCATCCTCTGCGGTGATGGGGGTGTCTTCCGTAATCACCTGTTTTTTCGGGCGTTGGGCAAGGACGTTGTCGTAGATGTAAACGGCATCACCCCTAACGACGGTACCACCGCGAATATCTGCGGCAATCATGCGGCTGACGCTGTTGTCGATTTTTTCTGCCGAGACACATAGATTACCTAAGCGTAAGTTGGTGCCATCGGCTGGGTGAGAAATGAGGGTTGTCCCTGTTTTGGGCACCATGCGTGCCAGTCGTACCAGCGCGAAGTTGTGGTCGGGGTAAACTTGTTGAATCGTGCCTATATAAATAGGGGCGGGTTTCTTCTCTTCCTGCGGATCATCAGACGAGCCATCGGGACTTGTCTGGTTTTGGCAAGCAAGTAGGAGGAGGGGCAGGCTTAAGATGAGCAGTCGTCTCATGATTCCACTCCAATGTATCATAGCAAGGTAGGTGCGTCAAGCTATCCTTGACTTTATGCGTACTTATGGCACAATAAAGGCGTATGAATTCTTGGGGATATTATCGCGTTGCGGCTCTGGTGCCTCGCCTTGTTGTGGGGGATGTTGACTATAATAGGCAACAAATGTTCAGCGCGATGCAGATGGCGGTGGAGGAGAAGGGGGCGCAGGTCGTCTTGTTCCCCGAGCTTTGCTTGACGGCTTATAGCTGTGGGGATTTGTTTTTCCAGTCTCGCTTGCAGCAAGCTGCCCTCGGTGCCCTGCAAGAATGGGCGAAGGAAAGCGCGCACTGGGATGTCATCAGTGTGGTGGGGCTTCCGCTCGTTGTCAACGATGCGCTCTTCAATGTGGCCGCGGTGGTGAAGGGCGGGCGTATTTGGGGCTTGGTACCGAAGAGTGTCTTGCCCAATAGCCGAGAGTTTTATGAGAAACGCCAGTTCCGCGCGGCCAAGGACTTGCGCGTGTCGCAAGTGCGCATCGGTGATGAGCTTGTGCCCATCGGGACGGATTTAATTTTCTCCGATGGGGCGGATTTGCGCCTTGGTGTTGAAATTTGCGAAGACCTTTGGAGTGTGATTCCCCCCAGCTCCCTGCTGGCGGCACAGGGTGCGCGCCTGATTTTAAACCCCAGTGCCAGCAACGAGTTGGTGGGTAAGGCTGCCTATCGACGCGATATGATTTTGCAGCAGAGCGGTCGCTGCCTCTGCGCCTACGCCTATGCCTCGGCCGGTGTGCATGAAAGTACGCAGGATGTCGTCTATGGCGGCCATGCCCTGATTGCTGAAAATGCGCACCTTTTAGCCGAATCCCCACGCTTTGTGCGTGAATTGAGCTGCATTTGTGCGGATATCGACATGCAACGCCTCGGCAATGCTCGCATGAGCGAAAGTTCCTTCCATGATGCGGTGTTGCCCGAGCTTGCGCCTGCGCGCTTTGTCGATGTGGGTGCTTTAGGCAATCCCTGTGACTTGAGCTTGGCGCAACTGCCCGCCCGCCCCTTCCTACCATCCCCCCGCTATCGCGAAGAGCGCTGCGAGGATATTCTTCAAATTCAAGCGGCTGGCTTGGCTAAACGAGTGGAGCACAGCCATTCCCAAACGATGGTCATCGGTGTCTCCGGTGGTTTGGATAGCACCTTAGCCCTCATGGTTTGTGCTCAAGCCTGTGAGCTTTTGGGCTTGCCCTTGTCTGCCATTCACGCGGTGACCATGCCCGGTTTTGGCACCACGGGGCGTACCTACGAGAATGCCATTGCCATGTGCCGCTTGCTCGGTGTGCATTTGCAGGAGGTGAATATCAAGGAATCCTGCCTCTTGCACTTCAAGGATTTGGACTTTGACCCCAGCTTGCGCACGAACACCTACGAAAATGTGCAAGCTCGTGAGCGCACCAAGATTCTCATGAACCTTGCCAACAAGACGGGCGGCTTGGTTGTGGGTACAGGGGATTTGTCGGAGATTGCGCTCGGCTGGTCCACCTACAATGCCGACCACATGAGCATGTACGCGGTCAACTGTTCCATCCCCAAGACCCTCATTCGCTGCCTGATTGAGCACAAGGCCAAGCAGTGCGCCCCCGAGCTGGCGGCTGTGCTGCTGGATGTGAATGCCACCCCCGTCAGCCCAGAATTGTTACCACCAGCCGAGGATGGCACGATTGAGCAAAAGACGGAGGATATCCTTGGACCTTACGACCTGCACGATTTCTTCCTCTACCACTTCATCAAGTATGGTGCCGAGACGGATAAGTTGCGCGCGCTTGCTCTGCGCGCCTTTGAGGGTGAGTTTGATGCCGCGTTGATTGAGCGCAGTCTCGGTATCTTCATTCGTCGTTTCTTCACCCAGCAGTTCAAGCGAAGCTGCATCCCCGATGGCCCCAAGGTGGGCACCATCGCGCTCTCCCCGCGCGGTGACTGGCGCATGCCAAGTGATGCCAGTGCCAATCTATGGCTAGATTGAGCCTTGCTAAATGGGCTAAGCTCCGCTAAAATAACATTTAGTTCTCTACAACACTTTTTTGCTATCATGAGCAAGTTATCCGAAACCCTGTTTGACGAAATCCTGCGCGCCCGTCAGCGCGTCTATGAGGTTGGTGACCCCACCCCGTTACAAGCTATCAAACTGCGTGATGTCCATGCCGAAATTTTCGTGAAGCGCGAAGATTTGGGTCCTATCAAAGCCTATAAATGGCGTGGTGCTTACAACTGCATGGTCAATTTGACTGATGAGCAACGCGCCAATGGTGTGGTTGCCGCCAGTGCGGGTAATCATGGTCAGGGTGTCGCCTTGGCGGCTCGCATGCTTAATTGCAAGGCTCATATCTTCATGCCCCGCTCCACCCCTGCGGTGAAGCAGCGTGCCGTACGCAACCATGGTGGCGAGCATGTCACCATTCAACTGGTCGGTGATTCCTACGATGCCGCTTCTGTTGCTGCTAAGGAATACACCAAAGCCAACAAAATGACCTTCGTTCATCCCTATGATGACCTGACCACCATGGGTGGCCAAGGTACCTTGGCGGATGAGGTCATCATGAGTGGCAAGGGACCCTTTGACCGCGTCTACCTGCAAATTGGTGGTGGCGGTTTAGCCGCAGGTGCAGCCTGCTGGTTTAAGTACTTTTGGCCTGATTGTAAGCTGATTGGTGTGGAGGGCGTCGACCAAGCGAGCATGAAGCTTGCGATTGAAAAGAAATCGCGTGAAGTGCTTTCCTATGTTGACGTCTTCTGTGATGGGACGGCTGTTCGTCAGGCTGGTGAAATCACCTATCCGCTTTGTGCCGAATTGCTCAATGAGATTATCACCGTCAATAATGACGAAATCTGCCAAGCCATGCGTTCCCTTTGGGAGAGTGCTCGCGTCATCCCCGAGCCATCAGGCGCCATGGGCATGGCCGCCCTCTTACAAGATTGGGATAATGGTCGCATCAAGGAGGGCGAAAAATGTTTAGTTGTCCTCTCTGGTGCCAACATGGACTTCTCTCGCTTGGCTGTTGTATCCAGCCGAACCGAAGCCCGCGACATCACCCGCAGCCTGCGCTACCTGCGCATGCCCATGGAAACCAAGCGTGGTCAGGTGCTCAAGTACCTCAAGAATATGCCATCAGGCGTGCAACTTCGCGATGTGCAATATGGTCGCATTGATGGGGATATTCAATACCCTGTCTTTGGCGTGCTGGGCACCGAGGAAGAATTTGCTGAAATTGATGAGCGCCTCTCCGCCCACAACTTGCCCCCAGTGGAAGACGTGTCGAATGACGAAGATGTGCGATTCCGCATGATTGTCTATGATCGTGCGCGCTTGTCACACCCCGTCTTCTTCCTCATTGAATTCCCCGAGCGCCCCGGTGCCTTCCTTGAATTCATGCGCGTGATGGGTGAATATTCCAGCCTTTGCTATTTCAATTACGAATACTCGGGGGAAAACGTGGGTCGTGCCCTCGTTGGTCTCGAGTTTGAAAATCGCGAATTGCGCGATGCTTGCCGAGAACGCGGGAAGGAACTCATTGGAACCACCATCCAAGGTCTCCACGAATTATCGGACAAGGTTCGTCGTCGTGTTCTTGGTCAAATGTCACAATACAAGCAAGGATGATTATTTTAGCCTCCCAATCTCCACGCCGTCGCGATTTATTGGAGCGCGAGGGGGTCGAGTTTCGCGTCGTCATCCGTGAGACGGAAGAGCTTCATGATGCCAGCATGAGTCCCGAAGAGCTCTGCGCTGTCAATGCTGCCGACAAGGCTGCCATTGTCGCCCAAGAATTCCCTCATGATATCATCATCGGGGCTGATACTTTGGTCTTTATTGATGGCGTACCCCTCGGTAAGCCTAAGGATGAGACCGAAGCCATTGCCATGCTCACCCAATTGCAAGGTCGCACCCATTGTGTCTGCACCGCTGTCGCCATCTTCATGCCCGATGGCAGCCGTCGTGACTTTGCGGAGAAGAGTTATGTCACCTTCCTTCCCCGCACCCGCGAGCAGCTGGAGGAGTACATACGCGTCGTTCATGTGCTGGATAAGGCAGGAGCCTATGCCATGCAGGAGCATAGCGAGCTCATCGTTGAAAAGGTCGTAGGTGACATCGACAATGTCATCGGCTTGCCCGTTACGCGCCTGCTGGCGCGCTTAGCCGAGTAAACACCATGGAGCATTTGTTTAGCAATGCCGCAGTCAGGCGGCAAGACCGCTGCCTCGATTGGGCTGTTGCAGAAAAGCTGTTGCGACAGGGTGAATATGGCGTTCTATCCATGGTCGAAACCCGCGATGAGGCGCCCGCTGGCTACGGTATCCCCATGAGCTTTGTCTGGGATGGGGCAAAATGCCTCTACTTCCACTGTTCGCCAGAGGGATACAAGCAGATTTGTCTGGAGGCCTGCCCCCAAGTCTCTTTCTGCATCCTTGGTGGAACCCGATTGGCACCAGAAAAATTCAGTACATCGTATCAAAGTGTGGTGCTACGGGGTGTGA
>JAWXTZ010000113.1:0-6746 GCA_044433085.1 Akkermansia sp. | reverse complement strand
GCAGGTGTGACGGCTAAGGATGTTGCCCTGCACATCATTGGTCTGCTCGGTGCCGATGGTGGCATTGGTTACGCCTACGAATTTGCAGGTTCCGCCATCGAGGCGATGGAGATGGATGGTCGCTTGACGCTGTGCAACATGGCGATTGAAGGTGCTGCCCGTTGCGGTTACATCAACCCTGACGAAAAGACCTTTGCTTACTTGAAGGGACGTCGCTTCGCCCCAACAGGTCAAGCTTGGGATGATGCGGTCGGACGCTGGAAATCCTTTGCCTCCGACGCGGATGCCGTCTATGATGACATTGTCAATATTGATGCTGCCGATATCGAGCCCCGCGTGACTTGGGGTATTTCCCCCGACATGAGCATTGGCATCAATGATGTGATTCCATCCCTCGCTGATGCCAAGCATGATGAGGCTCGCAAGGCCTTCAATGCGGCCTTTGAATACATGAATTTGAAAGCGGGTCAAGCCATCAAGGGTCTTCCCGTCAATGTGGTGTTTATTGGTTCCTGCACCAATGGTCGTATCAGTGACTTCCGCGCTGTGGCCCCTCTTCTCAAGGGTCGCAAGGTGGTCGCTGGCATCAAGGCCTTGGCGGTTCCCGGTTCTCAAATGACTGCTCGCCAGTGCGAGGAGGAAGGCATTGCTGACATCTTCCGCGAAGCTGGTTTTGAGTGGCGTCTCGCAGGTTGCTCGATGTGCTTGGCGATGAATGCGGATAAACTTCAAGGTGACCAAATCTGTGCGAGCACAAGCAATCGCAACTTCAAAGGTCGTCAAGGCAGCCCTACGGGTCGTACGCTCTTGATGAGCCCCGAGATGGCCGCAGCAGCTGCGGTGACTGGTGTCGTCTCCGACGCGCGCGAGGTCTTCGCCCTTTAATAGAACTTAACTTTTTTTCTCACTATGCCTCTTTTACAAATTACCCAAGTGACTGGCACGGCCGTTCCCGTTTTAGGTGCCGATATGGACACTGATCGCATCATCCCATCGCGCTTCCTGAAGTGCATCACCTTTGATGAGCTGGCGGGGACCATGTTCTATGATGAGCGCTTTGACATTGCCGATGGTTCCAGCAAGGGTCACCCCCTTGACGCGCCATGCTATGCTGGGGCCTCCATCATCATCGGGGGGGAAAACTTTGGCTGTGGTAGCTCCCGCGAGCATGCCCCACAAGCCATTAAACGCTCGGGCATCAAGGCGATTATTGCCGAGTCCTACTCCGAAATCTTTTACGGCAACAGCACAGGCATTGGATTGCCCTGTGTGATGGCAAGCCGCGAATCATTGGATGCCATCGCTCAAATGACTGCTGAAAAGCCAGATACCGAATGGGTCATTGACTTATCCAGCATGCAGATGAGCTGTGCTGATGCGTCCTTTCCCCTGACCATGCCTGCGGAACCTCGTGAGGCCTTGATGCAAGGTCGATGGGATGCGGTTGTCGAGTTGATGAACGCCCCAGAGGAAGTGGCCCGCTTATCTGAGGCTCTTCCCAAAGTGCTTGATAATCAATCTTGCTAAGGAAATTTGGTGGAAATGTGATGAAAATCGCCTGTTCAAGGTGCTTATTTCATTGCATTTCATGCCAAAGCTGCTATATATAGAGATATGCTGATTTCGCTAGCAGGTCTGGTCAAGCGTGGACTCATTGATAACACGCACGCGGGTTCCATCAAGTTAAGCTTGTGGGGTGCCGACGACCAACGCCCCGTCCAAATGGTGATGGCGGGGGACTGTAGTCCCGACATTGCGGGATGCTTGGTGCGTTTCGATAACCAGTCTTTTGAACCAGCAGCAGCCGACCCATGGGACTTTTTAGAACAGTTGGTAGCGACCTGTAAGGAGTGGCGCTCTGGCGATATTACCCTCTCCTGCCGCCGTCGGGAAAGCAACAACAGGGGCATGTGTATTAACATGATTTCCCTAGAGTTTTTTGCGGGAACACAAGCCCGACTCCTCTTGGAAAGCGAGTGCGTGGACTATGAAATTTCCATGCCTCAATGGCAGCCCGATGCCGCCTCCGCGAACCTGCAATACCTGATGAGCATGGATAACATGCGCGCGCATATTGAGCATAGCCTGCAACTCAGCCTCGCGGCTCAGGAAGCTACCTGTGATAAGGATTTTCCCCGCTGCGATTGGGATAAAGTGCTCAATCGAGCCGAGACAAGCGTCAATATTGCCTTGAGCTTAAAGGGGAAATATAGCGACTGCTACAGCGAGCTCGCCAGCATTGCCTACATCTTTAACCTGCCTGAAACCCTGCAGTCCCTCGCTTGTGAGGAAGAGACTGACGACACCCTCAACGTCTCTGACGTCACACCCGACTTGGGGCTCTTTGACTACCTGCCCAGCGAGCAAGCCGAATTGATTAAGGAGGCCATGGCGCACCCCCTCTTCACCTGCACCAGCGAGATGACCGAGCTCATCTTCACCTGCCTGAACCGCGCGATGGAGCTAGATATCTACACGCCCGAGCAGACCAATGCCATTCGTGTCTCCTACGCGACCATCGTCTCGCGCATCTTAGCGAGCATCCTACTTGTGCAGCAGAACGACACTTACTCTCTCGAAATGGTGCGCAAGCGCATCCAGCACATGCAGCATTCGCTCCGAACTCTGCTCAAATCCCTGCCACCAAAGCGGGAAGAACTCAGTGAACTCAAGGATGCTGCACATGCGCTCATCTCTAGCTTAGATGATTTCTCTCGCGAACTTTCGCACCACTAATTTATTCTCTACTACAACTAATTATTAACCTATTACCAAAAGACCCTATGTATATGTCTACACAGCGTCGTGAGTATATCTTGCGACTGCTCGAACAACGAGGTCATTTGCGCTCCGCCGAACTCGCTCGCGAACTCGGCGTCACGGATGAAACAATCAGGACGGACTTTGTCTTTCTTGAATCCAAGGGGCTACTCGAACGCCTGCACGGCGGAGCCCGCTATATCGTGCCAAAGGTCAGCCTGCAAGCTGACTCCCGATTGGCAACTCAAATCGCGCAAGAAGCGCGCAAGCAAATTCGCGAGGGCGATGTCGTCTTCTTAGGGGATAGCATATGTGCCCGAACCTTGATTGCCTCCTTGGGTGATTTAGATTGCACCATTGCGACCAATTCTTTTCACCTCGTCTCTCTTCTAGCCCCAGCGGCCATGCCTCAAAAGGCATTCTGCATCGGTGGTAATTTGGACAAGGCCGCAGGAGTCTGCCTTGGCGCAGAAGCCTGCCGTCAAGTGGAAGCCTTGGATATCGACCTTGCCTTCTTCACACCGCTATCCGTCTACCCTGACTGTTTAGGTTACTCGACCGATGCCGTAGCTGACTTGGTTAACTCCACCTACAAGGCTAGTAAGCGTCGCGTTGTCATGGCCGCTTCCGCAAGCCTGATGGCCGAGAGTCCGTACCTGACAGAAGCGCTGAAATACGACCTGCTGATTACCGAGGACAACTTGCCTGAGGGCTGGCCAGACATGCCAACATCACTTGTTCCCTACGTCGAGCCTGTCATCATCACCCCTGGCAGCACATACTAACTTGCCACAGGCAGCAGCCTGTGATAAAATAGCGCGCAGCTCCATGCCAACAGCGAGGAGCTGCGTCTTCACAAAGGCCCCGTCGTTCAATGGATAGGACGAAGGTTTCCGGTACCTTAAATGCAGGTTCGATTCCTGCCGGGGCTATAGTTTTTACTTGGTGGGATGTCTACTGATACTCAAGGTGATGAAGCGTCACGCTTCTTTGATTATCTCTGTGACGAGAGGGGCGTCTCTGCTCGTACGCTGGATTCTTATCAGCGTTCTATCAAGCAATTTAAGGATTGGTTGGGCGGGCATTTTTGTTCTTGGGGTGAGTGCTCGGAGGATGATTTTAGACGCTGGCTTTACGAGGCTTTAAAGCAGGAGTTGAAACCCGCGACGATTCGCCTTCGCTTTTCTGCGCTCCGTTCTTTTTATACCTATTTGCAGGAGAGGGAGGGCTTGCTCACTAATCCCTTGGCGGAGTTGGCCTTGCCCAAAAAACGTGCTTCCTTGCCCGTGCATTTGAGTTTGTCTCAGATGGAGGCCTTGTTGACCTTGCCCTTGAGCATCCCGCCCGATAAAAAATCCCCCGCTTGGTTGCCTTACCGAGATGCGGCTATTTTGGAGTTGTTTTATTCCTGCGGCTTACGTTTGAGCGAGTTGGTGTCTTTGGATGTTGCCTGTTTGCAGTCTGATACTGCTTGTATTCGTGTGATGGGGAAGGGGCGCAAACTGCGCCTTGTCCCTGTGGGCGAGTACGCGATGGAGAGTCTGCTGCGCTACCGCGAATGGGCGGATTTGGATGATGCTTCCCCCCTCTTTATCAGTCGCTTGAAGCGTCGCATGACGGGGCGCAGCGTGCAGTTGATGTTGGAAAAATACCTCAAGCTCTCCGAAATCCCCTTTGGCATTTCCCCCCACAAGCTGCGCCACACCTTCGCCACCCACATGTTGGATGCAGGGGCAGACCTGCGTGCGGTGCAAGAGTTGTTGGGTCATGCCTCCCTATCGACCACGCAAATTTATACTCATGTGACGAAGCGTCGCCTCAAGGAGGTGTACAATCAGGCGCACCCGCGCGCTTAATCGCGCCAGTCGGCTAGCTCTTGCGGGTAACTGCCGCCTGTTTGGCGTTTGCTGCCATGTTTGACGAGGAAATCTTGGTGCAGTTGGATGATGCCTTGTTGCACGTAGCAGTAGGGGAGCAGTTCTTCCAAATCTTGGCGTTCTCCGAAGAGTGAGGTGAAGGCGCGTTTGATGCTGCCACCGATGCTGCGCTCTTTTTGCTCGCAGTAGATTTGCCAAGCCAAGGGGCTGTTGTCGTTGACGAGTAGATGGTTGATGAGGAAGGCTCGCAGTCGTTCTTTACCGACGAGTGAGACGGCTCTGTAGCTGCGATTGGAGGGCAGGGAGCTGTGGTAATTCCAGTAGATGTGGCCGAGGGATTGGCGGAAGTTTTCGAGCTCCTTGAGCTTGCTGGAGTCAAGCAAGGCTTCAAATTCTGCCCATCGTTTGACGGTTGCGGCCAGTGCTGCGACTCGCCTATTAGGGTGGTTCATGGGGCGTTGTCCGGCGAGTGTCCATTGGGGGCGACGCTCGGGGCTGAGCCCAAACTGCTCGCGTACTGGCCACCAGATGTCCCACGTGATGCGGTGGTAAATGCGGTCCTCATCGGTCGCTTTGTCGGGCAGGATAGGGACGAGAAAGCCAGCGGCACCAAAGAGGATGGCCTCGGCATTCTCGGGTGTGAGTTCTTGCAGAGGCGCTCGCCTTGCCAGCAGTTTCATCTGGTGGCGGTTGCTGTAGTAGCCTAGCGATTCTGCCCATGCTTCGTACCATGCTTGGCTTTTGCCAAGGGCTTGAACCCGCTTGGCAAATTGGTTGCGTTTGCAGGCGATGCGGTAGGATGCCGCCGATTGAAGCAGGGCGATGGACTGCTCGCGGCTGTTGTCTTCTAGCGGGTGGCGGCAGAGGGCTAGGTTGTCGCTTGAAAGTTTGGGGGAGAGTCGCAGGGCACCGCGCCATTCCTCTTCGGGGATGCAAAGGACAGCGACCTCTCGCTGGCAGCAGGTGATGCTACGGTGTTTCGGATTGCGCTGTTGCAAGCAGATGTGTAGAATCGTGTCGCGGTACAAATCATCACTGTCACAGTGCCTTTTGTTCCAGTCTTCGGCTTGGGTGGTAAAGACGGCATGTCCCGTCATCCATTTGCCATCAAGTTCTATTTCTAGACGGAGAAAATCAGCTCCGCGCTCGCGATTCCATTCGCCAAAATCACGAATGGTGACGCTGCCGTGGTCTTGGCTTTCGGCCCGTCGACCGAGTTGTCCCGCATGCCACAGGCCATGTAGCTCCTCAAGTTGAGTTGGGGCTAATTGAAGGGGCTCTAGTGAATCTTCGCTCGCGACCAAATGATGAACGCTGCGAAGCAAGTTTTTGTACTTGCTTTGCAGCGCGCAGGGTTCGCGGTCGCGTTTCATTGTAGCTCGGATTTACTCCGCGTTATTGCGTCGGCGCAGCTCTTCTTCAAGGCTTTCGCAAACGTAGCCAAATGTTTCTTCGTTCTTTTCGTTGAGCCCGCAAAGGGCCTTGTGAGCATCAAGAACGTGGTGGGAGCGCTCAATCTCGCTGATGGGTTTGACAGTGGTGTCAAGCTCTTGTGGGTGAAGGGCTTCGACCGTGGCGCGTATTTCTTCTAATTGCTCTTGCCAAGTGGCATCCTCGGGGTCGATGTCGATGATGAGGTCGAGGCCGAGGCTTTCCATCGCCGATCGTGTGCGGGCGGTGGGGCTGGCGAGCTGAAGGCTGCCCTCCTTGTCTTCACAGAGGTTGGAAAGCCCTACTAATGTGCCCATGAAGGTGGAGTCCACGCCACTGCAAATTTCCAAATCAATTACGACGGAATTTCCGCCATCGGCAAGGTATCTCTCCACCGCTGTGCGCAGGTTGGAGCTGTTCATAAAGCTGCCTCGGGTATGGAGTCGCACCCACAAAAAATTGTCGAATGGGTGAACAGAAAATGAAGGGTCAGTAGTCATATCAATTCGAGTTCATTCTAACGTGTTTTTCGAGGGCTTGCAAGCTCTAATTCCTGCTTTTTCGGCACTCCGTCAGATGTGTCGCGTAAATTCAGGGCAAGTTCTTTGTCTTAGCTTTAAGAACAAGTAGTTTAGAGAAGAAACACCCCTCATTTTACGCGATATCAGCGAAATAGTC
>JAWXTZ010000112.1:0-6790 GCA_044433085.1 Akkermansia sp. | reverse complement strand
ATCCTTGAGTGCGAATCGCGCAGCGGTGACGATGTTCTTACCTGCGCGGGTGTAGGCAACGCCCTTGATTGTCCAAAGGGCGAGTGCGTAGGATGCACCTTCAAATTCGAAGGGGAATGCGCCCTCGGCACCTTCTGGAGCCTTGATGAGCACCTGCGTGTGGAGTACTGGCAGGAAGCTGGGCTTCTCGCCATTTGCCCCCCATTCGATGCTGCCACCAGCGGCTTTCACCTCTTCCAAGGTGTTATAGACGGCTGGGCGTTCGTCTGAATCGTAGGAGACATTCTCTTGGAACACCTTTCGGACGTTCAGGACAGTGAGCTCGATGGCTTCGCCTTCCTTGACGAGGGGCGTTTCTTGATTCAGGACGATTTGCCCTGCATCGAAGAGCTCACCAAGCGCACCTACGTTCTGGACGATGTTAAGGCGTGGGATGATGATATCCCCTTGCTCAATCTCGCCACTGATGGTGCCAAGCTGTGCTGTATCGGTCTGAGCGATTGCTGTAGTTGCGGATTCATTGCTTACTTCTGCTGCATCATTTGCAGCACCGACTGTGTATGGCTTAATGGTTTTACTCATTGTGCTATTTTCTGTGTATTTGGGGTTATTTTGTGCTGCGCTTCAGGAACTTGCTGCTCGCAGCTTGGGAGATGATGCCATCGGACGTGAGCCGTTCGATGAGCTCTTCTCGGGTTTTGGTTTTTTGCCCACGTGGGGCATCTTCGGAGAAAGCCTTTGCGAGTTCGTCAACAGAGACGGAGCCGCAGCAGCTCAGGAAGTCTTCAAGGGATACCTTGTCTTGTACACAGCCAAAGGCTGCTAAGGCATCGCTGATGCTCTTCTTCCCTGCGCGGGAAGTGAGCGAGTAATTGGGGATTTCTACGCCATTGAGTGCCATCTCGACCGAGTGGTACTTGACGGCTTTGCACCATTCTTCCAGCACCTTAGCGCAGTCAAGGCAACGAGCCATCACACGTGGGTCGGTGATTTCGCTGGCGTGGAGTTCTTCAGGAATCGTGAGTCCTTCATAGCGGCTGGCGATAGGAAGAGCCAAGTTACGCAGGGCTGTACAGGTCGCTTGCTTGCGGCAGTACTGGCAGTGAGCCCCTGCGCATTCTTGCTTATTGCGGGCGTTGGCGCGTCTAATGATGGTGCGGATTCGCGTCAGCATCATTGGCATATCCGCTCTCATGAAGGTGTGGGTGGTCACGGTTTCCGTTCGTGGCTGGACGAAGTGGACTTCTACGCTCTCCAGCTGGGGATACATTTCCAGCACGCCAAGGGCGTAGGCGCATCCTTGAGCGTTCGTTTCGGCTGGCTCGACTGGGTTGCGACCGAACTTCCAGTCCATCATGAGCCCTTTATCGCCAGCGATGGCCACGAAGTCAGCCGTGCCGTAGGTGAGTCCACCGTCTATCTCCAGCTTAAGCTCATTGAAGCACTCAGCATCAGGAAAGCGGGTGAGTTCGCCATCGCGGTAGTCTCGACAGAGACCACAGAGGAAGGCTTGTTCGTCTGTCAGGTCGGTGAAGTCATCGTTCTCGACAGCTTCGTGAAGCATGGTACCTTCTTCAGCAGCGGGACTTGTACCACCGCGATTGACGAAGGCGGGACAGATTTCTTTGGTGCCAAGTGCGCTTGGCGAATGGCGGGCGTGTTTTGGTTTCTTTTTCATTTCTAGTGTTTACTTGATGGGGAAAGGGCTTAAGTCACCGTCATTGAGCAGGTCGATGTGAGCGAGCTTCTGAGCGCAAATCTTGGCGGTATGCTCTTCACAGGTACCTGCCGCGAAGATGATTTTCTGGATGCTGGTTGCGCCACCTGCTCGATGCACGCGACCGAGAGCTTGGCGAAGCTCCGCAGCGGAGAAGCTAGGCGAGATGAGGCTCAGGCGTGGGCGTTGTCCACTAGGGTCATGGAGACTTACTCCCACACCTCCTGCTTGAATGTTGGCGACGATGCAATGCGTCTCATTTCGC
Organism: Akkermansia sp.; assembly: GCA_044433085.1. GTDB lineage: Bacteria > Verrucomicrobiota > Verrucomicrobiia > Verrucomicrobiales > Akkermansiaceae > Akkermansia. Next base: position 4,808 of record JAWXTZ010000112.1, on the reverse strand, counting down.
TGGAAGGAAGAAATGGATGCAGCGCGATCAGACTCGGATTGACCGCCACGGATGACGGCATTGCAGTCAAGCTGCTCGCAGAGAGCTTCAAGGGTGGCGTTGAAATTGACGAGCAGGACAACGCTCATGCCTTCCTGCATGGCATTTTTGGCGAGTTCGACCATGGCTCCGACCTTGTAGAGCTCGACTGCTTGACGAGCACGAAGGAGGATGGTGATGTGGGAAGCCTTTTTAGCATCCAAGCTGTCAGCAAGCTGGCGCAGCTGCTCTGTATCACCTGTGCATTCAGCCGCCTTAAGCTCGCGCTTCATCTTGTTGTAGATGCCTTGGATGGTGCGAGCCTTGCCTGTCTCGATAGCAGTTGCCTCTACGAGTGTACTTGGAAAGTCCTCAATCTCGCTGATGGGCACCTTGAGAAATTAGGCGTGATGAGTTTTGTCAGCGAATTGAGTGCAAATTTGGGGGCTGAGAGGCGTCAATAGTAACTATTGGCGACGCGAAAGCTACGAATTTGCACCGATTCGCGGCAAAAATCGCACGATTGGCAGGAAACACAGTTTTTGTTTTTTTACGGTACTAATTTTTCAAGGTGCCCAGATTTGCATGCGGCTTCCTTTGAGCGGGAAGATGGCTTGATGGATAGCGTTGAGGTGTTCAAAGCCACCTCGGAACTCCATCCCGAAGAGACCTTCCTTCACGCCATGCTTACGGCACCAAGACCATTAGTCAGAGAGCATATGCAAGCCAAGGGTGAAACCAATGGAGCGCATCTCTAAAGGGCTAGAGGCGGCAGTAGCGGAGCAAAGAAGGATTCGATGGTGCTGGCGACGTGCCGCGATGAGCATCTTGGAGTTCAAAGAGTCCCTACCACGGCAATTCTGGGCTTCATCAAAGATGATGAGCGCATTATCTGGCAAGTTCCAAATGAAGATGCCACCATTACGACGGCAAATGGCTTGCTTGCCTTTACGTAAGAGTTAGTAGTTGATGACTATCCGATTTTGACGACGGTCTATAGCTCATAAAATAAAAAGCCACTTGTATCAACAGCGTTGTTACAAGTGGCTTCCTAAGGTTAATACGACAATCATGCAAATACATGATTGAATTTCAGGTATTTACTTCGTCAACAATGACCTGTAATATAGTATTTCCAATTCGGGAAACCTTGCAAAAATCGCACGCTTGACTATCGTTTGGGATTAAACTTTGCCTCAGTGCTAATTTTACAAGATACCCTTCAGTACTCATGGATAAGGTGCTTAATGTAAGGATTCGATTCAATCAATTTGATGCTGACTTGACTTGCGCCTTTAGGTATATTAATTTGCTTCAGATAGGGGCAATTGATAAAGCAATCAGGGTCAACTCCTTCCAACTCACGAGATAAAATAATGAGCTGTTCAAGATAAACGATTGAATCATCATTAGCCGCGTCATGAAACCAAAGAGAGCGAAGGGATTGAGGGAGCGTCAAAGATGTTAAACGGGGGCACTGCTCGATGCAAGACAAATCAAAGTGCTCCATTTGTCTAGGGAGAACAAGGCTTTCTAATTGGCTACAACCTTTCATCGCCCCTACATGTAGTGTCCCGAATATGGGAGGCAATTCTAAATGACGAAGGCTGACACAATGTTCAAACGCGTATGCGCCAAGAGATGTGAGGACACCTTGGAAATGAATACGCTTGAGTTGCTCGCAGCCTGAAAACGCGCCCAAGTTAATCTTATCCACACAAGCTGGAATATTTATTTCTTGCAGGTTGAGGCAACGGTAAAAACTGTAGTCTTCCAACAAGTTAAGATTCTCCGATAAGCGTATAGACCGCAAATGGGCGCAATTCGCAAAAACGCTCCAACCCATGATTTCCACCGAGTCAGGCATATAGACCGTCTGCAATGATTCACAGCCCTCAAAGGCGCTGTTACGAATTTCTTTGACACTTGAAGGTATGACTAAATCATGTTCCAGTAGATGCCCAAATGCCTTGATGATGACTGTTTGATTGTTGGTATATAGAATGCCCGAGCGAACTTGATAATGGGTATCTATCATATCAAATTCTCGAATATTGTAGCAAGTTTCAAAGGCCGTTTGAGCAAGGCTTACCTTCGGTGATAAAATCCGAACAGACCTTAGCTGCTTACAAGCTTGGAAAGCATAGGGCTTGATTTGGCGCAGGCTCGAAGGCAAGATGATTTCTTGCAAGTTTGAACAATGGGAGAAAGCTTCATCATTAATCGATTGCACGGATTGTGGTAACTCGTAACGCCCCTGTACGACAGCTCTTAGCGCTGAGATGACCTGCGTTTTGTCAGCGTTATAAATAATGCCCTCTTCACAAATGAAATGTGGGCTTTCAATGGAGAGTTTAGACAGCTCGGAGCAATCGTTAAAACAGCCCGCTCCAAGTTGGTTCACCTGTTGAGGGATGACTAAAGAATTGAGGCTTGGGCACCCAGCAAAGGCCTGTTTTTCTAACCTTGTTAAGCTTGTCGGCAAGGTGATATGCCGCAGTCTAGCACATTCACTAAACGCATGGCTTTGTATCGTATCAACTCCTTCTGGGATAAAAACTTCATCTAAATTGTCGCATTTCCGAAGCATGCCTGTTGTGCATTTTTTCAAGGAAGCTGGCAGAATAATCTGCTTAAACGCACAAGAATAAAAAGCGTTGGCTCCAATTTCTTGAATACCATGAGGCAAATCGATTTGGCTGAGCTTGGAACATTGATAAAAAGCACTATCTTCAATGATAGTAACCGTATCAGGTATATCAACCTTTTCTAATTGCACGCAGTGAGAGAACATTCCTCGTGGGACACAACTGTAGCCTTGTGCAAATGTTGCCTTCAGTAAGTGTGAGCAATCATAAAAAATCCGCTCCCCCATCTGCTTGAGGGAGGCTGGCAAAATAACTTCCCTAAGTTGGGAACAACTTTGAAAAGCACGAGATTCCATCCTTTCGAGCGACTCGGGCAAATGGATTTGCGGAAGAGAGGTACAGTCCTTAAAAGCCATACGTCCAATCCTTTTGATGGAGTCTGGTAAGTTGACAGCTTTGAGAGATTGACACCCATTAAAGCATTCATACTCGACTTGTGTTATAGAATCTGGTATCGAAATGGTCTTGAGTTGGACGCAGCCTTTAAAAATAGCAGCGTCCATGCTTTTGATACTTTCAGGCAGATAAATCTCCTCCAATTCGATACAGTAGGCGAAGGCGTTCTTCCCCAAGCATTGCACGGAATTAGGTAAGACGACTCGCTTTAAGCTGAAGCAATCACGAAAAGCGTCTTCCTCTATATGCGTAACTGTATGCGGAATTACGACCTCTACCAAATCAACACAGCCCGCAAAGGCACCTTTTCCAATTATTGTAACATCGTCAGATATTTGAAAATACCGAATATCTCGCGGAATATTTTTCTTGCAAAGGTGCCCCTTTGGGCAAGGTCGAAAAGTCTCAGTAATCCAACGATACGCCTCGGAATTATCTTGTAGATATCCAAATACACAGAAAAAAGTAATTCCCAACACCACCCAAAAGATTGAAGTAAAACGTAATTTCTTTGGGGGTGACTGTTCCATTATCGTGTAATGATGATGAGTTAACTCTACTAGACCTAGATATAAAAGTCAATGTTCTTTTTCATCGACTGTCCGTAATGCATTATAAATAAGCCAATAATTAGAAGACGCATATTTCTCATTACCATGACGTAACATCTTACCTTTTGGGATAGCTTTATCAAGTCTTTCATAAATTCCAGGTCCTTCACGCCAAGCATTTACATGATATTGTGCGCGATCTTGTTCAGATAAGTCGCCAAATGAGTCTGAATGATTACGGATGTATTCCTCAAGTCGAGCGTAACTATCCTGCATGATTACTGTCGCGAGTATAGCTGTACCTCTTGCGGTAAGCATATATTTAGCTAAATTCGCATCAGATGAAGCCGCATGCGCAATTTCGCGGCCTAAGGCAGAATTTCGAATTTGAGCATCTTCTACTAATTTTTTGATAGCTCGTTTCGCTGTAAAAAAATTAATATTTCCTGGTCCAATGTCAGGTTTAACTAAATCTAAAGGTGTTACTATCTCACCCGTTAGAGCAACGATACCATCTTGAACAGCATCCGTTGTTCGGTTAGGATATTTAGTTTTCCGATTATACTCTTCGGCGACTGCCATTGCTGCTAACTGCATTACTTCTGGAGACGCATTAAGCAAAATTGCCGCTTCTCTAAAATCTTGCCGATTATCAAATACCCAAGATGCAGTATCCTCTGTTAATTCTGGTTCATCACCATACACCGCTTGCTTAAACTGCGTTTCAGCAGCCTGAGTTCCGTCATAGATTGAGGTATGCACAGCTTCTAATGCATGAGATTTCAAATCCCCTAAAAATTCAGTCGTATCAGCCCTAAATTCGTAGTAATCAGAACCCAGCTCACTAACATCTGAAACCCCTTTTGCTGTATTCGAGAAAGCATCTGCTCCCAATTGTGTTATTGGACGAACCTTTTTTGATACCCAATTTAATGCGTCCGAACCATTTTCTCCTAATGTTCGTATACCACCAGCGATAGCTTTATTGGCTGCACTATCAATCATATGGGGAGCCTGTAAAGCATATTTCATCGGCTGTAAAATTCTCCCAGTAACCGCTCTAGTTGTATTTACTACTTTGTCCGTGAGGCTTTCTGCTTGTTTTTTATCTTTCGGACTCGCTGGACTCGCTGGATTCGCTGGATTCGCTGGATTCGTTGGATTCGTTGGATTCGTTGGATTCGTTGGATTCGTT
>JAWXTZ010000111.1:0-6813 GCA_044433085.1 Akkermansia sp. | reverse complement strand
CGCGAATTCCAAGAAAAACTACTCAACTCAACCTCATCAATCACAGCATAAATTCACCCCTATCCTATTAATCTAAAAATTCATTGAGGCAATTTACAGAAAATTTCTTGCATTTCCCTCAAAAAACAGATTTTGCGCTTCTTTTGCGCTTCTTTTGCGCTTCTTTTGCGCTTCTTTTGCGCTTCTTTTGCGCTTCTTTTGCGCTTCTTATTGCGAAAAATATCGAGGGATGAGATTTTCTTTACAGTTGGGCTCTGTCCCATTAAAATAGTGGCATGAATCTCCATGAGCCGTGCATCCGTGTAGAACAAGTGCTACAGCATTTACCAGCAGAGGGTTTGTTCCGTGCTGCTGGGCTGCCTTGGCTCATTTCCCCCACGCCACTTCGGCTCTCCCCCGCCTTGCGGCTGAAGATGGAGCGGCTGGGGCGCGTGCTTGCCGCCTTTCAGGATGCCAGCCATGCCCTTTACCGTCGCAGTGCCAGCGGGAAGGAGTTCCCTTGGCTCGCTAAGGCCTTGGATGCGGGTAAGCCCGATTGGCTGGTGGCGTGCCAGCGCAGCAAGGCGATGGGGCAGGCTGCCCCACGCGTCATCCGCCCCGACCTCCTCTTACAGCAAGACACCTTTGCTCTCAGCGAGCTGGATAGCGTCCCCGGTGGCATGGGCATCACACACTTCCTCAACTCGCTTTATGCGGCAGCGGGCTTTGACGAGCTCATCGGTGGTGCGGCGGGCATGCTCAAGGGCTTTCAATGCGCCTACCCCGAGGGGCGCGCCATTGCGATATCGGAAGAATCATCTGACTACGAACCCGAAATGCGCTACTTCGCCCATGAATTGGGGGCGGGCTATCGCTGCGTCAAGGCCGAGGAGCTTGATGGACAAGAGGAGCAAGAGCCTCTTTACCGTTTTTTTGAGCTGTTTGACACCGAGCAAATTCCCGCAGCACGCCCGCTTTTAGAGCGATGTGCCAACGGTGGCTTAGCCCTTGACCCACCACCTATCCCGCATTTGGAGGAAAAGGCTTGGCTTGCCCTCTTTCACCAGCCAGCCTTGCAAAGCTGGTGGCGGCAAAACCTGCGCGGCACCCACCGCGAGATTCTGCAAGAGCTCATCCCCCACTCGTGGTTGCTGGATGCGACCCCCCTTCCCCCGCATGCGGTGCTGCCTTGGCTCAACCTAAACAGCTGGCAGGATGTGGGGCAGCTGAGCCAAAAGGAGCGACGTCTCGTCCTCAAGATTTCTGGCTTCAACGAGCAGGCTTGGGGGGCACGTGGTGTGTACATCGGTCATGATATGCCCGCGGCAGAGTGGCGCCAGCGTATTCAAGAAGCCCTTGATGCCCAAGACCAGCAATGCTGGGTCATGCAAGATTTTAAGGAGGGGCTCATCATCCAGCACCCCTACTATGATAGGGAGACGGGGGAAATCAAAAGCATGCGGGGGCGCGTGCGACTCTGCCCCTATTACTTCCGCTCACCCGATGGTAAGCAATGCCAGCTGGGCGGCTGTCTGGCGACCATTGTCCCTGCTGACAAAAAGAAGATTCACGGCATGAGGGATGCGATTTTAGTTCCCTGCATGTGAGTGATCTCTATGGGCAAAGTACTGGACAATCCAGACGCCTGTACCAATCATCAAGGAGGCGATGAGCTTGATGAAGGTGAAGCCCTCCAAACCCCACGCAATGCTGACGGCTGCCGCGATGACGGCTTGCAGGTAGATAAAGGCCACCACGACCGATGTTGGCAGGTACTTTTGCCCAGGTAATATCAAGAGATAGCTCAAGAAGGTTGCGCCCACCACCACGTACAGAGCACCCATGCAGCTAACCGTGCTCAGTTCTGCCCACGGGAAGTTCCATAAGTGAGGTGCCACAAAGGGCATGGAGATGACAGCTGATATCGAGAAGAGCCACTTCATCAGCACGACGGGGTGGTACTTCTTAATCAAGGGCATGAAGAAGAGAAAATAGCAGGAGGAGAGCATCTGCGAGCACAGGCACATCACATCCCCCAGTGGATGCCCACTCTTACCGCCAGAGTTGGCGCTAAGCACCATGATGAGCACACCAACTGCCGCCAAGACTAAGCCCCCCAAGCGCAGCCATGAGATACGCTGCTTGTAAATCAGCCACCCCAGCAAAACTGTCAGTGCCGGTGTTATGGTCGCGGCCAAGGCTGCATGGGAGGGTACGGTTATCGACACGCCCACGATAAAGAGGTATTGGTTGAGCGCCATCCCACAAAGCGACATCAAGAAGAGGCGAAACCAATCCTTCGCATCCACCTTTTGATGGGGCACAAAAAAGGATAGGAGCCAAAAGAGCAGCGCCGCACCCCCAAGTCTCAGGCTCGCCAAGCTCACCCCATCCATCACGCCCTCGGCCATGGAAAGCTTGGCAACGGGGCTCATCAAGCCAAAGAGGACATTGGCCAGCAAGACCGAAATCAGGGCGCGGAAGGGGGTAATGGTCATAAAAAAAATTTGTTGTGCTATGCTAATTTCTTAGGTAGCAGGATGGCGACGCAGCCCAACAGGGGCAAATAGGAGGAGAGGGCAAAGACCGCCTCCACACCAAAATATTGGGCATACACGCCCCAACAGGCGGCGGCAAGACCCGCAATGCCAAAGGCAAAGCCAAAGAAGAGCCCAGAGACCATGCCGAGGCGGCTCGGTAACAGCTCTTGCGCAAAAATCACAATGGCGGGGAAGGCGGAGGAGATGATGAGTCCCGAAAAGAAGCTGCAAACAAGGCTGCCCTGCATCCCCATGTAGGGCATGGCCAGCGCAAAGGGGCTAGTGCCTAAGATGGAGAACCAGATGACGTTTTTGCGGCCAATCTTGTCCCCCAGCGGTCCGCCGACAAGGGTGCCCAGCGCGGTGGCAAAGACGAAGACGAAGAGGGCGTACTGGGCATGTTGAAGGCTGAGCCCAAACTTCTCCATGGTATAGAAGGTGTAGTAGCTGCTGATGCTCGCGGTGTAGACAAATTTCGAGAAAATCAGCACGATGAGCACAGCAATATAAAATCGGGTGCGTCGCTTGCTGAAGGGCTGCGCCTCATGCACGAAGGCGGGGTGCACAGCACCTTCATTGGTATCGAGATGTTGCTTCCGCTCCTTTAAGAGTTGTTTGTACCAGCGGGAGACATAGAGGCTGAATCCCACGCCGACAAAGGACAACACTGCTACCAAGGCGATGTTGTGACGACCGTAGGGGGCGACAAGAAAAGCCGCCAAGAGAGGACCAATGGAGCTACCGAGGTTACCCCCCACTTGAAAGACCGACTGGGCGAGACCACGACGACCACCCGATGCCATGGCGGTGAGGCGAGAGGCCTCGGGGTGCACGATGGCCGAGCCCATGCCCACAATCATGACCGAGAGGATAATCATCACAAAGCTATCCGCAAAGGCAAGGCACATCAGCCCCATAAAGGTCAAGCAGGCCGAGAGGGTGATGAAGTAGGGATTGGGCTTTCGGTCAAGGTAGATGCCCGAGAGGGGTTGAAAGATGGAGGCGGTCAACTGGTAGCAGAGCGAAAGCAGACCAATCTGCGCAAAGCTGATGCCAAGGTCAGACTTAATCATCGGGTAGAGGGAGCTGACAAGCGCTTGCAAGGCATCGTTGCAGCAGTGGCAAATACTCAGGGAGAGCAATATCCCCATCAATGGGCTCGCGCCTTGTGTCGTTTTGGTCATGACCGTTTTTCTCGGGCGCGGATTGTAGCACAGAGACCCCACCACGACAAGGCAAATATTAAAGGCACCTTGCAAAATGAGGCGTGATGAATTTTGCAAGGTGCCCTTAAAAAGCCGCAAGCATTTGTGCTTGCGGCTTTGAAAAATAGATTTACAGGTGCTTTACAGGCTATCACCAAAGTCTTGGCGGAACTTGTAGAGCAACTTCGCTGGCCAGTCGGTGACGGGGGAAAGTCCACCCATGAAGAAGCGAAGCACAGGGGGCTCGAAGGTGAAGGTCAGGCCCCCGATGAGCTCGCGGTTTTCGTAAAGCCAAGCAAGGCGGTCAACCGCGTACTGGATTTGGGAGAGCGTGAAGACGCGACGTGGCACAGCCAAGCGCATGAGTTCAACGTCGGCAAGGATTTCCACACCATTTTCATCACGAACGCTGGATACAGTACCGCGCTCCATACCACGAACACCAGAGATGAGGTAGTAGGCAGCAGCCAAGGCGCCAGCGGGGTATTGCGTTTGTGGGATGTGGGAGCAGAAGTCCTTCGCATCAACGTGGCAACCCAACACACCTGGTGGTGTGACAACTGGGACACCAAGCTTATCAAGCTCTTCCACAAAGTACTTGATGAAGTTAGGGCTTTGGCTAATCATGGTTTCATCCAAGGTTTCGTAAAGACCAACAGCCATGGCTTCAACTTCGCGAACGGAGATACCACCATAGGTCAGGAAGCCTTCGAAGAGGGGGATGAGGGCTTCCATCTTGTTGTAGAGTTCCTTCTGGTTGGTGCAGATACCACCACCGCGGGAGGAGCTGAGCTTACGAGCGGAGAAGTAAACGAGGTCGGAGAGACCTGTCATGGTCTTGAGGATGTCAGCCATGCTGTTTTCCTTCCACTGTTCTTCGCGTTGCTTGATGAGGTAGGCATTTTCACCGAGGAGGGAGGCGTCGAGGACGAGCATCTTGTTGTACTTGTCAGCAAGGACGCGGACATCCATAAGGTTTTTCATGGAGAAGGGTTGACCACCGATGAGGTTGGTGGATGCTTCCATACGGATGAAAGGTACATTGTCACCATTCTTGATGAGGCATTCTTCCAACTTTTCAATGTTGATGTTACCCTTGAATGGGTTGTCGGACTTGATGGCGAGCGCATCATGATAGAGCAACTCTTCAATTTGACCACCATTTTCAAGGATGTGAGCCAGTGTGGTGGTGAAGTGGTAGTTGGTGGGGATGATGGAGCCCTTCTTCACGAAGGTGCGGCAAATGACGTTTTCCGCAGCGCGACCTTGGTGAACAGGAAGGAGGTATTTTTTGCCCAAGACATCTTCCACCGCCTTTTGAAGTTTGGTGAAGGATTGGGAACCCGCATAGGCATCATCCGCTTGGAACATGGCCGCCACTTGGTTATCGCTCATGGCGTTGGTACCACTGTCGGTCAACATATCGAGGAAGACATCCTTCGTATTCAGTCGGAAGGTGTTAAAGCCTGCTTCCTTCAAAGCTTCCAAGCGACGTTCGATGGGTTGCAAGAAGAGTTTTTGAACAACGCGAACCTTATGCAGTTCGAGCGGGATATCTTTACCAGAGTAAAATTTGACAGTTTCAATAAATGTAGTGTTGAATGAGCCCACGTGAATTCATGAGCGTTCCTTTTCTACCATTTTGAGCAGCATGAGTCAAGGCAGAAAAAAGGATTCATGACACTGAGCCCCCCTTATTAGATTGACTAAACTGAGCCGTCGCGGTGAAGAGAACATCGGTGTAGGAGTTGAGCCCCGTCTCAAAGGAGTCTTGCACCACCCCGATGATAAAGCCAATACCAACAACGTGCATCGCTATCTCGCTAGGGATGCCAAAGAGCGAGCAGGCCATGGGAATGAGCAAGAGCGAGCCCCCCGCCACGCCCGATGCCCCACAGGCGGAGATTGCCGCAACGATACTCAGCAAGATGGCGCTGGCCATGTCGATGGATATGCCCATGGTGTGGACGGCTGCCAAGGTCATCACGGTGATGGTAATGGCCGCCCCGCTCATGTTGATGGTCGCCCCAAGGGGGATGGAGACAGCGTAGCTATCTTCCTCCAAGCCCAAGTCGTGGCAAAGCTGTAAGTTGACGGGAATGTTGGCCGCAGAACTGCGCGTCAAGAAGGCGGTGATAAAGCTACCTTTCAAGCAGGCGAAGACAAGGGGGTAGGGATTGCGCCTGATGTTCAGGAAGACAATGATGGGGTTGACAACAAGCCCCATCACCACCATGCAAGCAACAAGCAGGGCTAGGATGCGACCGTAGTCCGTAAAGATGGCCACACCATTGGTGGAAACAGCGGTGAACACCAAACCCATGATGCCGAAGGGCGCCAAGCTGATGACAAAGCGAACCACCTGCGTAACACCATCGGCTGCGTTGGAGAGCACATTTTTGGTCGCATCTGTCGCACGACGCAGCGCCAAGCCCAGCAGCACAGCCCAGAAGAGGATGCCAATGTAGTTCCCATTGACGAGGGCGGCTACAGGATTTTGCGTCACATTCATCAGCAGGGCATTGAGCACTTCCGCCAAGCCCTGTGGTGGGTTCGCTTCCACCGCCGCCGCACGACCACTCAAGTTCAGCTCCATGGGGAAAATCCAGCTGGCCATCACCGCCAACAAGGCCGCTAAAACGGTACCCAAGCAGTAAAGGAAGATGACGCGCCCCATCTTACTGGGTGCCCCCTGTCGGTGCTGCGACAAGGCCCCCATGACGAGGAAGAAGACCAAGATGGGCGCAATGCCCTGCAAGGCACTGGTGAAAAGAGTTCCGAAGATGCCCACAAGGCTCAGTTGTGGCGCAAAGATACCCAAGAGCGTACCAAGGATAAGCCCCAATACAATTCGGACAACAAGGGAAAGATTATTCCAAGCTAAAAGGATTTTTTTCATCTACTTATTAAGGACACCATCTACATTAACACAAACACGAACATTGTCAATCTGTTTGACAAGGAACAGGCAAGTGGGTTATAACTGAAGGGCACCTTGCAAAATTCGATGCCCCAGATTTTTAAACGGGATTTTGATGAGAAATGGAAGCTTTTGAGCTGAAGATGCTAAGCATCTGAAGCGAAAATGC
>JAWXTZ010000110.1:0-7003 GCA_044433085.1 Akkermansia sp. | reverse complement strand
CCGCGGCTTCATCACCGAAATGGCCACGGGTGAAGGTAAGACCCTCGTCGCCACCCTCCCCGTCTACCTCAATGCCTTGACTGGCATGGGCGTTCACGTCGTCACCGTCAACGACTACCTCGCTCGTCGCGACTCCGCATGGATGGGCTCGCTCTACAGCTTCCTCGGTTTAACGGTTGGTTGCATCCAAAGCCAAATGCCCAACGATGCCCGCCGCCGCCAATACCTTTGTGATATCACCTACGGCACCAACTCCGAGTTCGGCTTCGACTACCTGCGTGATAACGGCATGGCCAACAGCAAGGAAGCCCAAGTTCAACGCGGTCACTTCTTCGCCGTCATTGATGAGGTGGACTCCATCCTCATTGACGAAGCCCGCACACCGCTCATCATCTCTGGTCCCGCGCTGGTGGAGCGTGAATTGCAGTACGATGAACTCAAGCCCCTCATTCAACAAGTTGTTGCCAAACAAGAAAAACTTTGCAACAAATTGATGGCTGAAGCCAACCAACTGGCCGCCGACGGCAACCCCGAAGCCGCTGGTCGCAATCTCTTTAAAGTCCGCTTGGGCATGCCTCGCAACACCGCCTTCATGCTCTCCCAACAAAACCCTGACATGCGTCGCATGTTGGAAAAGGCAGAACTCTTCCTCTACCAAGATCCCCGCAAGATTGAGCTCTACAAACTCAAGGAAGAACTCTATTTCTGCATCGATGAAAAGACCCATGATGCCGACCTGATGGAAATGGGTCGCGAAGTCATCAGCCCCGGTCACCCCGAAGCCTTCGTCCTGCCCGACATCGGCACCGAATTTGCAGCCTTGGAAGAAGACCTTGAAATGACCGAGCGCGAGCGCGAAGCCCGCAAGGGAGAACTGCTCAAGCGACTCGACAGCACAGGCGCCCGCCTGCACACCACCAGCCAGCTGCTCAAGGCCTACGCCATCTACTTAAAAGATGTCGAATACGTCGTCCGCGACGGAGAAATCATCATCATCGACCAAAACACAGGTCGCGAAATGCCAGGTCGCCGCTGGAGCGATGGCCTGCACCAAGCCATTGAAGCCAAGGAAGATGTCAAGATTGAGGCAGAGAACATGACCTATGCCACCATCACCATTCAAAACTACTTCCGCCTCTACGCCCACCTTGGTGGCATGACGGGCACGGCCGAGACCGAAGCGGCCGAATTCCACGACATTTACCGCTTGGACGTGCTGCCCATCCCCACCAATAAGCCCAACATCCGCCAAGACCTCAACGACCTCATCTTCAAGAGCCGTCGTGAGAAGAACAACGCGGTTGTCGCCAAGATTGCCGAACTTCACAAAAAGGGACAACCCGTCCTCATCGGTACCGCCAGTGTCGATGCCTCCGAAGACCTTTCCCGCATGCTGCACGCCAGCAAAATCCCGCACGAAGTCCTCAACGCCAAAAACCACCAATACGAAGCTGACATCGTCGCCCGTGCTGGTCAAAAGGGCGCGGTAACCGTCTCAACCAACATGGCTGGTCGTGGTACCGACATCAAACTGGGCGAAGGCGTGCGAGAACTCGGTGGTCTCTTTGTTCTGGGTACAGAGCGCTATGAATCCCGCCGCATTGACCGCCAGCTGCGTGGTCGCTGCTCCCGCCAAGGTGACCCCGGTGGTTCCCAATTCATGCTCTCCTTTGAAGATGACTTGATGCGCAACTTCGGTGGTAGCGAACGCATGACCAAGATGATGGACCGCTTTGGTATGGACGATGGCGAAGCCGTCGAAAGTGGCTTGATGAACAAAATCATCGAAGGTGCCCAAAAGCGCGTCGAACAACGCAACTACATGTGGCGCAAACACGTCTTGGATTACGACAACGTATCCAACCAACAACGCGCCATCGTCTACGACCTTCGCAACAGCGCCCTGCTCAGCGAAGACCCACGCGAGCTCATCTTCGAAATCTTAGAAGAAGGCACCCAGCACAAGTGCAACATCTGCTTAGACTCCGACGCCGGTGAAGTGGGCAAAGTTGATTTGCTGCAATGGGTCAACAGCACCTTCCCCCTCGGGTGGAGCAAGGAAGACGCCAACTTTGACAACAAAACGCCAGAGGAAGCCGCCCAGTTCATCACCGAACGCGTCAAAGAAACCTACCTCAAGAAGATTGAAAATGAACGCGCAGAACATGTCGAAAACATGGAGCGCAACATCATCCTTCAATCCGTCGATAAACTTTGGCAACAACACATCACCGACATGGACGCCCTGCGCGAAGGCGTACGCCTGCGTGCCCAAGGACAAAAAGACCCCCTTGTCGAATACAAGGCAGAGGCCTATGAAATCTTTGAAACCCTGATGCACAACATCGAGTTTGAAGTCCTCAACGCCCTCTTCCGCAGCACAACAAGCCTCAACGCCTTCGAAGACTTCCTCGCCTCCCTGCCCAGCAGTCAGGCAGAAGATGACGGCCTTGACTTTGGTGACCTACTCGGCGATGGCGGTGGCGACCTGCTCAGCAGCCTGCGCGAACGCTTGGGTGCCATCAAAAACCAAGTCGCTGACCGCGCTGATGCCATCAGCTCAACTAACGAAGAAGACAGCATCCCCCTTGACCCCGAGGACAACCTGAGCCCCTCCTTCACCGGAGCTTCCATGCTCCCCACCATGCCCAAGGAAAAGCCCATGCTCATGCCCAAACCTAAAAAGTTTGTGGACATCAAGCGAGCCGCCGATGCGCCCGAACTGACCGTTCGAGTCCCCATGGGCTCCATGGGACCAGAGGTAGAAGGCGACACCATCGGATCCATCGACTCCGGCGAACTTGTCCCCGAAACCACCTTTGAACCAGAAGGCGAGCAAAAAGCTTAAGGGTACCTTGCAAAAATCGCACGATTGACCGCAATCTCAATTTGCATTTTGATTCAGTGCTAATTTTGCAAGGTGCCCTTAAGCCATAGGCTAGCCTCTTCAAGCAAGGCCTATGTAGGCCTTGCTTTCTTGTCTCCATCGTGCTACAACAAACACAAGCCCTGACCAAGTAAAAACATGTCCATCATGAACGTACGCTCCGTGCTCGAATACGTCCCCTACTTTAGGGGTCGGCTCTTCGTGCTGCATGTGGAAGAAAGCCTACTCAACGCACGAGAACTCGTTGACGCCCTGCTCGACATCGCGGCCTTGGATGAAATGGGCGTACGCCTCGCCATCGTAGCAGCAGGAGAATCGGTGGAAGAAATCCTGACCCAAGCCTTGCACTGCGAAGTCCACATCGACAGCGTAGCAGGGCAACTAGCCGATGGAAGTGCCAGCTTTGCGCAAATCAACAACATCATCCAAAGGCGGCAAGTCGCCCTCATCGCAGCTGGCACCAATGACAGGTACGACGAAAACATCATCCAACTTGCGCTTAAACTGCAAGCCGACAAATACATCTGCTTGCAAGACAACAACATACCGACCCGCGACGGCAAGCCCCTTTACTCCATCCTAGAGAGCGAAGTCGCCCAAGCCCACGACTGCAGCAACTGGGACAGCCTCCAACAAGCCGCAGAAATCTGCCGCCGTGGTATCCCCCGCGTCCACCTACTCGATGGGCGCAACCGTGGGGTACTGCTCGATGAACTCTTCTCCGAAGAAGGCACAGGCACCATGGTGCATGCTGACAGCTACCGAGAAATCCGCGCCCTGCGACTCGATGACATCCCCGAACTCCTCTCCATGATTGCACGCTGCGTCGCCGATGCCAAACTATACCGCCGCAGCTACGATGACATCCTAGAGCGCATGGACAGCTACTACGTCTACACCCTCGATGACACCATCGTAGGCTGCATCGCCCTTTACCCCTATGAGGAAGATAACAGCGCCGAACTGGGCTGCCTCTTCATCAAACACAACTACGAAGGGCATGGCTACGGACGAGCACTCTGTGGCATGGTCGAAAAACTAGCCAAAGAGCAAGGCTTTGACCGCATCTTTGCCGTCTCACAAAGCGCGCAAGACTACTTCCGCTGCCGATTGAACTACGCGCCCATGGACAGGGAGCTACTGCCACCAAGCCGCCTCAAGCAACTCATAGCCAGCGGCCGCCAATCCGAAGTATTTGGGCACAGTCTCTAAGTTAGGAGTTAGGAGTTAGGCGTTTTTAAGTTTGCGCCACTGAGGGCGGGAATGCTAAGCATATGCGACAGTGTACTTGCTTTGCTCTCTTATCTTTCGGGCGACAGCCCGCAAATTCTATAACTGCTAACTGCCCCCCTATGATAGGCAACGAAAAAACACCTCACTGATCCTCGGACACCTGCCCTAGCATCAACAAGCCCCCACTCAAGGATGCAGGCTTGCCATCAAAGCGTTCCCACAACTCGGGGCGAATATATAGTGGGATATTCACCTCCGCCTCATCGCGATGGACAAAAATACGGCAGGACCAAAAATCTTGTTCACAATACCGAACCACTGCATAATCCGTCGCAGGTGATTGAAAACTCGCAAAATCGGGATAACTCTTATCCTCATTAAAGAACATCACCAAATCCATCGTCGAAAAACGGATAGGCTCCACCTTCCCCTCCGCATCAAGAGTCGGCTCCTGCCCCATCTTTTCGAGGAAGCGAACGGCATCATCATCATGCATCAAAAACTCCTTCCCTGCACTCTCTGCAAAATGCGCTAAAGCAGCTAAATCAATGCGAATCGTGCTACCCACTACATACAAATCCTTGTAAGCGTGGTAATCCGTCGCAAGGAAGGCAAAGGTCCACTCACCGATTGAACAGCGAACCACAGCCTCCACGCAATTATCAAACTCAAGCACCTGACAAATCACAACAGGATAACTCGCGCCCTTAGCCTGCGGATAAATAGACACTAAGCCATAAGCTTCCTGAGCCGAAGAGTAAGCAATCAAGCAAAGAAATGACAAATCCCCCTCACCATCACGCAGCGATAAGACCTGAGCAAGGGCTGGCAACTCATTATCTAACTTAACCACCTGCTCCTCCGCCAAATAAACACGGTCTTCATCAATGCGCGGCGACATGTACTCATCAATATAAACTTGAGGGTTCATGATACAGTCGTTACGCAAGCCCATATTCTGCTCGAATTCTACTGCCGCAGCAGCTTCCTGTTCGCGCTCAAGCTCTACCAACTCATCCTCAGAC
The DNA here is from genome assembly GCA_044433085.1 of Akkermansia sp. Taxonomy (GTDB): domain Bacteria; phylum Verrucomicrobiota; class Verrucomicrobiia; order Verrucomicrobiales; family Akkermansiaceae; genus Akkermansia. The sequence goes on along the minus strand of JAWXTZ010000110.1, from coordinate 1,858 downwards.
AACTGGCGATTCGGTCCCTTGATACGGAGCATTAGTTGCGTAATATAACCATCCTTCGTTGTGATATCATACCAAGCACTAATCGTCCCCAACTTAAGATAAACACCCGTTTCCTGTAAATCAGCATTAAAACCAGCCTGTGCAAAAATCTCCACATCAGCCTTAGCATAGCCAGCAAACTTACGCTGAATATAATCCAAATACTCCAATCGAGACGCAAAGACATCAAAGATGTCAGACTGGGTATAAAGCAAATTCGCATCAAAATAATCACATACACCATCCACCGATAGCGTCTGCCACATCTCGACAAATTTATCCACCAAAGCATCATGACCGAGCAGCTGTTCATGAACAACATTCTGCTGATTAGCAAGTAGCGAAACCGAACGAAACTTCCAACAAAATTCGCCACCTGCAATAGGAGCAGCCCCATCAGAACCAGCCTCACCCGACAAACACCAAGAAGAAGCCACCAATAAACGCGGCAGACAAGATTCCTTTTCACAGAGCGCCATAAGGCGACTCACATCCAACGCAGAGGCATCCGCATCCAAATCCCGCTGATAGACAACAAGCACATGATGACGATGAACGCCCGATTTTAAAATGAAATCAGGGTCAGATGGATGAGACCGTTCCAAAGGGAAGGCCGACTCACCAAACTCCTCCAACAAGACTGATACAGCAAAGGCATGCAACTCATCATCACTCATCACCTGCCCTGCTGGAGTACGAGTTGGCACATGTTGATAGACCTTAGGTTCACCATTTGAAAGAGATTGTAAAAACATAAAAAGAGAGAATTAATATCCCACTAATCTAGCACAGAAACAACAAAAAACAAGCATCAAAGTGAAATCCAAGTAAAATCCATTGACAGTACCCACCAAGCCCCCTAAGATAGGCAACGAGAAACGCACCACCATGCTCATCGACACCCAAATCCTTGATTCCGTCAGTGCCCAAGCGGCACAAGAACCCAAACTGCGCAAAATCCACCCCCTGCACCACACGCCCGAGGCCAACTCGCAGCGCATGCTGCATGCCATGGAACCCGGAGTGCAAATGCCCATCCACCGCCACAGGCACATGGATCAAAGCTACATCATCCTACGCGGTCGCATCCGCGTCATGTTCTATAATGATGAAGGCGACATCACCCAAGACTTTATCCTCTGCAATGCAGAAGGCAAGTACGGGCTCAACATCCCCATGGGTCAATGGCACAGTCTGGAAGTTCAAGAACCCAACTCCGTCCTCTTTGAAGCCAACGACGGACCAGAACGCGAACTACCCACTGAGGATATCTTACCATGAACATCCCCAGCGACCCCTACATTCTCTATAGCTTCATCAACATGAAGCTACGAAACGACTTCCACACGCTGGAAGAACTCTGCCTCTGCCTCGACCTCAACAAAGAAGAGATCTGTCAAAAGCTAGCCAAAGCAGGCTTTCACTACGACCCGCAGCTCAAGCAATTCCGCTAAGCCAAGCCAGCCTAAAAAGCCGCCCCTATCAAACATCAACAGCTTCAGGGCACCTAGCAAAATCAGCTATGATAGAATAGAAGCAGTATTTAGAAAATACGAAGAAAAACCCCGACTGAATATTAGTTCAATCAGGGTTTTCGGGTCTCGAAATGCAGGGCTTCCACCTACACGCTCGCATAATGCTCCTTCCGGCAAGGATAGTATTTCACCAGAATTTACTGATGTCAAGGAGAACTTGCAGAAACAAGAAGATTTCTGTTACTATTCACGGCTGGGTGCAGGTAATTGACCGAAAGGTATCGGTTAATAACGATAAATTGATGCAGAGCTCCCCATCTGCATTATCGAATACAGCTCTGCTA